>JAAZGD010000093.1 GCA_012511395.1 Clostridiales bacterium | reverse complement strand
TTTCAGCATAGATGAGTCCTGGCTTGATGTAACAAAGAGCCGGAAGCTCTTTGGTGAAGGAAAAGAGATTGCCGACAGTATCCGTGAAACAGTAAAGGAAACCTTAGGTCTCACCTTATCTGTAGGTGTATCCTTCAATAAAATATTTGCAAAGCTGGGCTCGGAATACAAAAAGCCTGATGCCACCACTGTCATCACAAGGGAAAACTTCAGGGAAATATAATGGCCTCTGCCTGCAAAAGACATGCTTTATGTAGGCAGAGTTATGTCTTTAGAATTACAGAAGTTGGGCATTCATACCATTGGGGATCTGGCTTTGGCGGACAAGGGTTTGTTGGAATCTACCTTTGGGAAAACAGGCCTTATGGTTCACCTTTACGCCAAGGGCTTTGCTGATGACACAGTTTCTCCCATGACAGAGAAGAGGAAAATAAAATCTGTGGGAAACGGTATAACCTTCAGAAGAAATCTAAAAACCGACGAGGACATTACAGCGGCAATCATGGGTCTTTCTGACAATGTAGCCGCCAGATTAAGGCAATACGGCCTCAAAGCCAAGGGCGTTAAGGTGGATATAAAAAACAAGGATTTTCTGACAATTTCAAGACAGGTTCAGCTCGGTTCGTCTTCCGACTCCTCCTTTGAAATCTGGGAAGCCGCCAAAGCTTTAGCCTTACCTGTATCAAAAACCCATGGGCCCGTAAGACTTATTACTGTAACGGCCATAAATCTGGCAGAGGGGGAAACAGACATGCAGCTAAGCTTCTTTAATGGGGAAAGCAAGGATAAAGAAACTTACGAAAGGCTGGATAAAACCTTCGACCATATAAGAAGTAAATACGGCCCCAGTGCCATCACCTTCGCAAGTCTTGTTAATAACGAAATCGGAATTGATTTGGATGAAATGAAAGAGGAGGATTAAACCTCCTCTTTTTTAAATAGATAAAATATCGGCTAATTCCAGGAAAGTTTTATCCAGGTCTCTTTTCATTCTGATTGCATCAAGAAGGTCATAGGCCACAATTTCATTTCCGTTTATTCCCACAGCCTTGCTGGTGCTGTCCTCCTTTAAAAGCTCCACTGCCTTAAATGCCGTCCTGCTGGCCAAAAGCCTGTCCCTTGCAGTAGGTGAACCGCCTCTTTGAACGTAGCTTAAAACTACAATCTTTGTATCTACTCCCGTTCTTTCCTTAATAATTTCAGCCAACTCCTGGGAACGGATTTCCACACCTTCAGCCTTTACTATTATATTGTGAAGCTTTCCTCTGTTTCTGCCTTGAATTATCTTTCTTGCCACTCTATTTATATCTACAGGCACCTCGGGAATCAATATAGTTTCAGCACCTCCCGTAACCCCTGAGTAAAGGGCTATATCACCGCACTGTCTGCCCATAACCTCTATTACCGTACTTCTTTCATGAGAGGATGAAGTGTCCCTAATATTGCTTATGGAAGAAAGAACTGTGTTTACAGCAGTATCAAAGCCTACGGAAAAATCAGTATAAGCTAAATCGTTATCGATGGTCCCCGGGACTATCATAACTGTTATTCCTGCCTCTGACAGCCTTTGACCTCCTATCATAGAGCCGTCATCTCCGATGATAACAAGGCCTTCTATGGCAAAATTTTCCAGCATGTTTAAAGCTCTTTTGAAGCCTTCCTCTGTCAGGAATCTGTCCGATCTTGCAGTCCTTAAAACTGTGCCTCCTCTATGGAGGATATCGGATACAGAAGACACATCCATCTCCTTAATCTCTCCTTCTATTAAGCCTTCAAAGCCTCTTTCGATGCCGTGAACCTTCATGCCCATATAAATTCCCGTTCTAACACAAGCTCTGATTGCTGCGTTCATGCCGGGGGAGTCTCCTCCGCTTGTCAGTACTCCTATGGTTTTCATCTTTAATCCTCACAATACTTTAAATTATTTTCACCTGCCAAAAGCTTAAGCTCCTCTAAAAGCTCTTTGGTAACCTCCACATAAAGGCTTTTATCAACTCCGACGCGTCCCCCCTTTTCCCCTTTGTACATTACCACGGGGGTGGCGCCTTTATTCCTTTTAAAGACTTCCTTGTAGGCTTCCATCTCTTCAACGGAAATGTTCTCCCCTACCAGGATTTTCAATATTCCTTCTTTTTCAGAGCACTCCTCCTCACCTAAAAATTCAACGGTGGATGCAAGAATTTTCGGCTCTTCATCTTCCTTAAGGTCTATTTTACCACGAATTATTAAAATGCTGTCATTTGTGAAGCAATGACTTGAACTTTCATAAGTGTTGGGGAATACCACAACCTCAATGGTTCCGTAAAAGTCTTCTACCGTAAGAAATGCCATAAGCTTTCCGTTCTTTGTTACAAGAGTCCTTTTGTTTACCAGAATGCCGGCCACCGTTACATCCATGCCGTCTCTTATTACTCCCATAGTTGTCTGGTTTTCTTCATCCTTCAGTGCCTTGCTTGTAAGGGTAACCTTTTTTTCAATCTCATCCTTTCTCCTGTTCAAGGGATGATCCGATATATAGACTCCCAGGTTTTCCTTTTCAAAGGCTAGTTTAGTTTTTGTGTCAAAATCATTTACATCTCTAAACCCGTAATCACTTATCCCTGTTATATGGCTGTTATCCAAAGCGCCTTGAAACAGCGAGATTTGGCCTTCTATATTCTTTCTTGAATCCTTTTGTGCATTATCCATAAGCCTTTCCGCTTCTAAAAGCGCTCTTGCCCTGTTGTCCATAATGGAGTCAAAGGCTCCTGCCTTTATAAGGCTTTCCACAGCTTTTTTGTTAAGTTCCTTTGTCTCAACGGTGTTAAAGAAGTTTTGAATATCCGTAAACCTTCCCTTTCTGTCCCTTGCATCAATTATGGCCTCAATGGTCTGGCCTCCCACGTTTTTTACACCTGCAAGTCCAAATCTAATGTCACCGTCCTTTGTGGAAAAGCACTTTTCCGAATAATTAACATCGGGAGGCAACACTTTAATATTCATTTCTTGGCAATTCTTAATATATTTTGCCACCTGGGTTCCGTCTCCCATAACGGAGGTTATAAGAGCTGCCATAAATTCCACGGGATAGTGGGCTTTCAGATATCCTGTCTGATATGCTATTACGGCGTAAGCTGCGGCATGGGACTTGTTAAAGGCATATTCTGCAAAGCTTACCATCTGCTGAAATATTTCCTCTGCAATATCTACGGGAATACCGTTTTTCTCACAGCCCCTTACCTCCTCATTTCCGTAAACGAAAATATCCTGTTCCTTCAGCATAACATCCATCTTCTTTTTGCCCATGGCTCTTCTCACTATGTCGCTTCGACCGTAGGAGTAACCTGCCAGCTTTCTTACTATCTCCATCACCTGTTCCTGATATATGAGACAGCCATAGGTAACGGAAAGAATAGGTATCAGGGATTCATGGAGATATTCTATGTTTTCAGGGTTCTTTTTATTTTCAATGTAGGTGGGAATAGACGCCATGGGTCCCGGTCTGTAAAGAGATATTCCAGCCACAATATCCTCAAAGTTATCAGGTTTCTGATTCTTCATAAACTGAGTCATGCCTTCTGATTCCAGCTGGAAGAGCCCGTCTGTGTTTCCCGAAGAAATAAGCTCATACACCTTTTTATCATCGTATTCCATGGTGGAAAAATCTATGTCCACATCTTTGTTCTCTTTAATGATTGCAAGAGCATCTCTTATGACCGTTAAGTTCCTGAGGCCCAAAAAGTCCATTTTTAAAAGGCCCAGCTCTTCAATGGTAGTCATGGGAAATTGAGTTGCCACCCCTTTATCTCCAAGGTACAAGGGTACGTATTCCACTATGGGTTCCTTTGATATAACTACTCCTGCTGCATGGGTTGATGCATGCCTTACAAGGCCTTCCACTGCCATGGCCATATCTATCAGCTTCTTTACCTTGGGGCTGTCCTCATAGCTTTCTTTAAGCTCTGGACTTATCTCCAATGCCCTTTCCAAGGTCATACCTAAATCGTTGGGAACGGCTTTTGCGATTCTGTCCACCTCCTGGTATGCCATATTCAAGGCTCTTCCCACATCTCTGATGGCTGCCTTTGCCTTCATTGTGCCAAAGGTGATTATTTGAGTTACCCTGTCTTTTCCGTATTTTTCAATTACGTAATCTATTACTTCCTGCCTTCTCTCATAGCAAAAATCAATATCTATATCAGGCATTGAAATTCTTTCCGGATTAAGAAACCTTTCAAATATCAAGGAATACTTAATAGGGTCGATATCGGTTATTCCCAAGGAATAGGCTACAAGAGAGCCTGCAGCTGAGCCTCTCCCCGGCCCTACCATAATATTTTGAGATTTTGCATATCTGATGAAATCCCAGACTATGAGAAAGTATTCCACATACTGCATATCCGCAATGACTTCAAGCTCGTAATCAAGGCGTTCCTTATGGCTCTCCCAGTCTTTTCCGTATCTTTTCATCAAGCCTTCTTCACAAAGCTTTCTTAAGTAAACATGATTTTCCATTGAATCGGGAGCTGTAAAGTCAGGCAGATGAAGAGTGCACAAATCGAAGTCCACATTACATCTCTCACTTATTCTAACTGTATTTTCAAGGGCTTGGGGAATATGGGAAAAAAGCTTCTCCATCTCTTTTCCGGATTTCAGATAGAAGTGATCGTTGGGAAAGCGCATTCTGTCTTCCCTGTCCTGAGTAGTCTGTGTCTGAATGCAGAGCAAGATATCGTGGGCTTCCGCATCCTCCTTATTTATATAATGAACATCATTTGTGGCAACAAAAGGTATTCCTGTTTCCTCTCCCAGCTTTACCATAAGAGGGAATATTTTTTCTTCCTCAGGCAATCCTTGGTCCTGAAGCTCCAAAAAGAAGTTGTCTTCCCCGAAGATTTCCCTCATTTCCAAAGCTTCTTTTTTAGCCCCTTCATAATCATTATCTAAGAGCCGTGATTGAACCTCCCCTGCAAGACAGGCGGATAAAGCAATAATTCCCTTGCTGTTTTCTCTTAAAAGCTCTTTATCCACCCTAGGCTTATAATAAAAGCCTTCAATGTAGCCTTTAGACACGATTTTTAAAAGGTTCCTGTACCCTTCCTGTGTTTCTGCCAGCAAAATTAAATGGCCTTGATTCTTATCGTATTCAGGCTCCTTTTGAAACCTCGTTCTTTTTGCAGTATAAACCTCGCAGCCCAGAACAGGTTTAATACCTTCCTTTTTACATTCATTATAAAACTCCATAACGCCAAACATGGCGCCATGGTCTGTAATGGCAAGGGCTTCCATTGAAAGCTCCTTGGCCTTTTTAACCAGGTCCTTTATTTTACAGGCCCCATCCAAAAGGCTGTATTCCGTATGTACGTGTAAGTGGGTAAAAGCCATTTTACTCTCTCTTTAAAAAAGCGCCGGCTAAGCGGCGCCTTCTCTATTTCTTTTTGGACCCAAATCGTATCAGTTGAAATCCCACATATAGCAAGGTACCCACCACAAGCACCATAATCATAGTGCTTCTGTGCTCCGCAAAGCCGAGAAATTTTGCCATAAACAGAATCCCTAATATGAATATCCAAAAATATATCAATTTCCCAATGAATCCGGAACCCATAGTGCCTCCTTGTTAAACCACAAAATTATATCATGTAATCCCGGTTTTTGTCTACCAGCCTCCGCCTCCGCCGCCGCCCATTCCACCGCCCGAGAAGCCGCCGCCTCCGGAAAAACCTCCGCCTCCCGAACGGCCTCCTCCATGGGAGGAGCTGCCCCCTCTTAGCTCTGAGCTTGGTATGGCAACGTTTGCAAAGGTGTTATTAACACCTGACATCATATTTGAAAGCCAATATGCAGGCAGAAAGGATTGATTTACTATGGAGGGGTCTGCAAATGAAGGCGGTTCAATTGATATTTCTTCAAACTTCTTAATCCACTGATTCGTAAGGCCAAAGGCATAAGCAAAAGGTAAAACGTGGTAGAAGTACTGAGGGTCCTCTTCAAGCAGGACCTTAATTCTATCAAGCTCTGCTTTTTTAATAAAATCTCTGAACCCCAGTACCTTTCCTAAGAGCTCATTTCCTTTTGCAGTCCTCTTTTTCATAATGACTGAAAGAATAAGAATTATTACCGTGGAAAAAGGTATGGCAGCCACAAGATAAGCAGGAAGCCCTATGGACAGCAATGCCCCTATGGGTATTAGCAAGCCTATTGTAAGAAGAAGTAAACTGAAAATATTTCCCGCAAACAAGCTATGCTTTTTTCTCGCCTCTTTTCTATCGAAATTCTTGGTAAAGCCTCTTGCTCCCAAAAGTATCAATATTATTGTAGGCAACCCTAAAGCAGCAAGTTCCCCTGAGCCTGTTAAGTACACAGAACCAAAGGCCAAGGAAAATACAGAAGGCACAAGGAGAAGCACTTTAGAAAATCTTCTTGCGCCCTTGGAGCTGGGCTCAAAAAGCCTGTTTTCCTCTCTTAAAGTATAAAGAGCATCAAGCTGTGATCTTGCACCTGTATAGTGACTATAAAAGCTGCCTTTTAAGTCTTTCATATTCATCTCTGCTACAGATGTCCCATTCTCGCCGGTAAAAAGTCCCTTGAAGAAGGTTTGTAAATATACTTTTGCGTTTTGCGGAAGATCCTTGACCTTGTGAAGTATAATATTTTTCCCTTCTTCATCTCCTTTTATGGTCAAATACCCTTGATCTGCCAAATATACTACAAGGCTTACCATATCCTGCCTGTCAATATTACCGTCAATTATGTAGCCTGCTTCTGCCGAGGAAATTCCGGGCGGTGAATAAAACTCCACCGTCTTTACAAGGAAAGGATCTCTGCCATATCTGAACCACAAAAGAAAAGCCAGAACAGGAGAGAGTATAAGACCTAAAAGCAAAGCCTTCAAAGCCCAATCAAAGTCCTTTGCTCCCGTAAAATACCCTTCATCAAAAGCGCCTCTTACAGTTACAGCCCACTGATACTCTAAATCCGTAAAAGATACAGACAGAGCTCTTCCGTCCCCGCTTAACTCATAGTCGCTGATTCTTGTATCAGCGTAATTACCGTAAAGGATTTCCACCTCTTCCCTCTTTACGGGTTTAGGAAATGTTACGGTGATGTGGGCATTCTCTATGGGTGTTGACCATCCGTCAGGTATTAAATTGTAATAGAAGTGATCAAAATCCCTGTTTTTTTGTTCCCGCACCTCTACCCTATAATCTATTTCGTAAGTGGTAGGCCCTTCCAGATAATAGTTGGCAGAGCCTATCTGCATTACGTAAAACTCTCCTTCAGAATAAGTGTTAAGGTCATAGCCATTTACTTTTACATCCCGGATTTTGTTATTATACACAGCATCATAAACCTGACCTTTATACTCTTCCTCAGTTTTACCTTTATATACGATGTTCCTGAAAATCCCGTGATGAGGGCTTAAGAAATCCACTGTAATGGTTTCCTTAACATCCATGGTGTGATCTTCATATAAAACCACACTGACATCGAAGTTGGTGGTTTTCATGCTTTCATCGTATCCAAAAGCTTCTCCCATGGAAAATGGAAGAAGCATCACTGATAATAAAAGTATAAGAAGGAGGTTTACTGCCCTCTTCTTAAAATTCAACCTTAACATTTTGTCTTTCTGCCTCTTCAACCTCAAACATAGGCTTCCTCTTAAATCCAAAAATGTTGGCGATGATATTTGACGGGAACATCTCTGTCTTGGTGTTATATTCCTTAACTGTAGCATTGTAGTATTTTCTTGAATTTGCAATATCCACCTCTACAGTTTGAAGCTGACCTTGCAGGTCCATAAAGTTTTCATTTGCCTTAAGCTCAGGATAAGCTTCTGCCACTGCAAAAAGCGTTCTCAAGGTTCCTGTGAGCATGTTTTCTGCTTCCATTCTGTCTTCTACAGTACTTGCTTCCTGAATGGCTGTCCTTGCCTTGGTCACACTTTCAAAGGTTCCCTTTTCATGGGATGCATATCCCTTTACTGTTTCAACCAGATTCGGTATAAGGTCGAATCTCTTCTTCATATAAACATCCATGGTGGAGAAAGCTTCTTCAACAATATTCCTAAGCTTGACAAATCTGTTGAAGGCTCCTATTACCCATAATGCTATTACGACTAAAACAATAATTAATCCAATCAATACTTTCATTTTTCCCCTCCGTTTAAATTCATTTTTACAAACTCCAATCGATCATTCTGCCGGTCTTTTCCAAAAATTCATTGGTTTTGCTGAAATACCTTCCTCCAAAAAACCCGTTATAAGCAGATAAAGGACTGGGGTGAGCACCTTTTAAAATCAGATGATGGCTGTTTTTAATGAGTTTCCCCTTTGCTTCTGCATCCTTACCCCAGAGAATAAATACCATAGGATCCTCTCTCTCATTTAAAAGCTCCATCACCTTGTCCGTAAAGATTTCCCAGCCTTTGTTTTTGTGAGAATTAGGCTCGCCTCTTCTCACAGTAAGCACTGCGTTTATAAGCAGCACCCCCTGCTCTGCCCAAGGTATTAAAGAGCCCCCCTCCTTAGCTTTTATTCCCAAATCATCATAAAGCTCTTTGAGGATATTTATAAGAGAAGGGGGTTTACTCATCCCCTCCCTCACAGAAAAACAAAGGCCATGAGCCTGTCCCGGCCGATGGTAAGGATCCTGGCCTATTATAACAGCTTTTACATCCTTATAGTCAGTATACTTAAAGGCATTAAAGATGTTATGCATATCAGGATAAACAGTTTCCTTCAAATATTCTTCTTTCAAAAAGGCTCTGAGTTTCAAGTAATAGTCTTTTTGAAATTCCTCGAAAAGAAGTTTATCCCAGTAATTTCCCAAAGTAACCATATCCTTATCATAATACTATAAATAAGGAGATAAACAAACTGAAATTCAGTTATTAAGATGGCAGAACAGTGAATTTTATTGTACAATTATTTTTATGAGAATAGTATTATGATTAGGAGAATCTTATGAGAGCAGTTATAACGGTAATAGGTAGAGATATGGTAGGCATTTTGGCAAGAGTGAGCACAGAATGTGCCAATGCCAATGCCAATGTAATTGAAGTGACTCAATCAGTTCTACAGGAATTTTTTGCCATGGTAATGCTGATTGACATCTCTTCTCTTAATATGGAGCTGGAGCAGTTAAAGATTAACCTTCAGGAGAAATGTCCTGACATGACCATTCATGTAATGCATGAAAATATCTTTAATTCCATGCACAGAATTTAGGGGGAGTATGGCAATGCTTAACATGAAGGACATCATGGAAACCATAACCATGATACAGGAGGACAATCTTGATATTAGAACTATTACTATGGGGATTTCCCTTCTTGATTGTGCATCAGACAATATAGATGTGGCTATAAGAAAAATCTACGACAAAATCCTGTTCAAAGGGGAGAACTTGGTTAAGACAGGAGAGGAAATAGAAAAGAAGTACGGCATTCCCATTGTGAACAAAAGGATTTCCGTCACTCCTGTTTCCATGGTCTTTGCAGCTTCAGGCGGTGATCCTGTAAAGTATGCTGAAATTCTGGATAAAGCCGCGAAGGAGGTAGGAGTTAACTTTATAGGAGGCTACTCAAGCCTTGTCCACAAAGGCTTTTCAAAGGGCGATATTGAATTGATAAACTCTATCCCTCTTGCTTTATCCACTACTGATTACGTATGCTCTTCAGTTAATATAGGCTCAACCAAATCAGGTATAAATATGGATGCTGTAAAAATTATGGGCCGCATAATTAAAAAGACTGCAGAAATGACCAAGGAAAAACAGTGCATAGGAGCTGCCAAGCTTGTAGTCTTCTGCAACGCTCCTGAGGACAACCCCTTTATGGCAGGTGCCTTCCACGGCCCCGGGGAACCTGACTGCGTTATAAATGTAGGTGTTTCAGGTCCCGGTGTAGTGAGAGCCGCATTATCAAAGCTTCCTAAGGATGCACCTATAGATCTGGTTTCAGAAGTTATAAAGAAGACCGCCTTTAAAATTACGAGAATGGGTCAGCTTGTGGGTGTTGAGGCATCGGAAAAGCTGGGCGTTCCCCTTGGAATAATCGATCTGTCTCTTGCGCCCACTCCCAAGGTGGGAGACTCTGTAGCTCATATCCTGGAAGAGATAGGCCTTGAAACTGCAGGAGGCCCCGGGACTACTGCAGCTTTAGCCCTTCTAAACGATGCCGTTAAAAAAGGCGGCGTTATGGCATCTTCAAATGTAGGCGGCCTTTCCGGTGCCTTTATACCCGTTACAGAGGATCAAGGTATGATAGATGCCGCAAGAAAAGGCGTTCTCACCATAGAGAAACTTGAAGCCATGACGGCAGTCTGTTCAGTAGGTCTTGATATGATAGTAATTCCTGAAGACACGAAAGAGGAAACTATTTCTGCCATCATCGCTGATGAAGCGGCAATCGGCATGGTAAACTCTAAAACTACTGCCGTAAGAGTAATCCCCGCCATTGGAATAAAGGAGGGTGAAGAGTTAAACTTCGGCGGTCTTTTGGGACAAGGACCTGTGATGAAAGTGAATAAATCATCACCTGAGATTATGATAAAAAGAGGAGGCAGAATCCCCGCCCCCATACAAAGTCTTAAAAATTAGAGGCATATGCCTCTTTTTTTTACATGAACTGACATAAAACAAGGGGGATGAAAATTGCCGGCATTAAATTCATCACTTTGATTTTTGTAACACCCAACATATTTAATCCTATGGCTAATATAAGAAGACTTCCCACACAGGTCATTTCAGAAATTACATAATCTGAAAGAAAGGGAGCTGCCAGGGAAGACAAAAGAACTATGCTCCCCTGGTACAGGACTAGAGGAATTGCAGACAACAGGACTCCCGCTCCAAGAGCCGCCGCAAAAATCACTGCTGATATACCGTCAATTAAAGATTTAGTGAAGAGCATTTCATAATCTTGGGAAAGGCCTGCCTGAAGGGAGCCCACTATGGCTAAAGCCCCTATGCAGAATAAAAGAGTTGTGGTGATAAAGCCTTCTGCAATTTTGGAACCTTCCTCCTGCCCTTCCTTTTTAAATCTCTTCTCTATTTTTTCGCCTAGGTTGTTTAATCTGTGGTCAAGCTTAAGAAGGTGACCTGTTACTGCACCTATCATCATGGATAAAATTGCGATTAAAGTATTTTCTCCGGAAAAAGATCCAGATATACCTATATAAATTACGCAAAGAGCTATACCCTTCATAATGAGGGCACTCATATCTAAAGGTATTCCCCTCTTTAGAATCAACCCCAGGAGCCCTCCGAAAATTACCGCTCCTCCGTTAACAAAAACTGCTATCATCTTTAAAATCTTTCTTCTTTGAACTTGCTAAGGTATAATACCACAGTAATAAAATCTTTGCATTGATTTTTATAAGGTGTTAAAATGTTTGAAAGGTTTATCAGTTTAAACAAGAAAAGGAGATAGTATTATGTTATTCAGATGTACTGTATGCGGTTACCTGCACCAGGGTGACGATGCTCCGGATTTCTGCCCTAAATGCGGTGCACCAAAAGACAAGTTTGTAAAGCTGTCAGACGAAGACGCAAAGAAAGTTTTTGATTCAGATAGAACAAATGATATTCATATGGAAATAGTAGAGTTGGCTATGAGAATAAAGGACCTTGCCAAGGAAGGAATCGATTTGAACCTAGACCCTCCATGTGTAGACTTATTCCAAAAGGCACACAAAGAAGCCTGGGTCATTAAACAAAGATCAAAGGCCGAGATGCAGGGCCATATGAACAAAGGAAAGTGGTAGAATAAAAGAGAGCCGGTTTTATGCCGGCTCTTCTTTATTTCTATAAGACAAATATATGGGTACTGCCCCAATAATTAAAAGGTACCAGTAATTAATATCAATTGTAGGATACATGAAAAGAGGGATTACGTTATATAAAATAACACTGCCCACCATTATGAAGCCTCCCACCCTTTCTTTTCCCAAAGAAACATAAAGTCCTATCCCATAAAGAACAGGCACTATCATAAACATTAATCTTCCAAGACCAAAAAACCCGGGAAGTCGACAAAACCCTCCCGATACTCCAAAATACACAAGGAACAGAGCCAAATATAGAAGCCCTGCCCCCTGATATCCTTTTCTTAAAATACTGTCAATTTTCATGGTTTCTCCTTAAATATATGTTACTATTATATACCCCTAAAAGTTCACAGTAAACCTGTTAATACTTGTGGATGAATTGTGGATAAATTATTAACGAACTATGGACTGTGTTTATAAATAATTCATTAATTGAAATACTTCATTCATATACAGTGTTGAAATTTCAATCATTTTTGACTTATGTTATTAACTGTGTTCAATTTAAAGGATAATACTTGTTATGTTAATAATTTATTGAAATCTTATTGACTTTTAATGTACAATTTGAGAAAATTGTACATATTTTCCTGAAGGAGGATGGAATGAAAAATAAAATTGTAATCGTTGGTGCCGGGTATGGCGGTGTACTGACGGCCAAGAAACTGGCTAAACGTTTCAAGCATAATGATGATGTCTCCATCACCATAATCGATAAAAGCGCCTATCACGTAATGCTGACAGAGCTCCATGAGGT
>JAAZGD010000012.1 GCA_012511395.1 Clostridiales bacterium | reverse complement strand
GGATTATGTAAATGACCCTACAGTCATAATGCAAAATCATAAGATGGTAAGCATTAACTCCTGCCTCCAAGTGGACTTCATAGGCCAGGTTGTGTCTGACACCATAGGTACAAAGCAGTTCTCCGGAGTAGGGGGACAGGTGGACTTTGTAAGGGGTGCATCCATGTCCTTGGATGGTAAAGGGAAGGCTATAATTGCCATGCCTTCCACAACTACCAAAAAAGACGGAACCATGATTTCAAAGATAGTACCTTACATAGACCATGGAGCTGCGGTCACTACATCAAGAAATGATGTGGATTATATAATAACAGAGTACGGCATTGCCCATCTGAAGGGTAAAAGCTTAAGGGAAAGAGCAAGGAGCCTTATAAAAATCGCCCACCCTGATGTACGTGAAGAATTAAAGAAAGCCTTTAATGAAAGATTCAACACACCTTGTGATATTTAATCTGTTTAGTATAAGGAGGATTATGATATGTTAGCTTTAAGAGTAGTTCCAAAGATATTTATCTTTGATACATTTAAAGAATTCCATGATGAATTTAAACTGGGTGAAAGAGATCTTCTTGTAACCAACGAGTGGATGTACACTCCCTATGTGGCACCTTTGAATTTAAAAGTAAATGTACTTTTTCAGGAAAAATACGGTAAGGGCGAGCCTTCAGACGAGATGATAGATGCCATCTGTAAAGATACAAAAGGCATTGACTACGACAGGATAATAGCTTTTGGAGGCGGAACCATAGTAGATATCTGCAAGGTTTTGGCCTTAAAGGTTCCTGAAAACAGCGTGGATCTTTTCATGGGCAAGGTTCAGCCGGAAAAGGTTAAACAGCTTATTGTAGTGCCTACAACATGCGGAACGGGAAGCGAGGTTACCAATGTGGCCATCGCAGAGTTAAAAAGTCTGAAGATCAAAAAAGGTATTGCCGTGGATCAGACTTATGCAGATTTTGCTGTGCTTGTACCTGAAGCTTTAAAAGGACTGCCTGATTACGTATTTGCCACAAGCTCAATAGATGCATTAATCCATGCCATGGAATCCTACTTGTCACCAAAGGCCAATCCTTTTACAGAGCTTTTTTCTCTAAAGGCCATCGAAATTATTATGGACGGCTACAAGAAGGTTTTGGCAACGGGAAAAGCTGATGCAAAGGCAAGGGAACCTTATCTTAAGGATTTCCTCATTGCATCCTGTTACGCAGGAATCGCTTTTGGGAATGCAGGCTGCGCTGCAGTCCATGCAATGTCATATTCCATAGGCGGAGCTTTCCATGTACCTCATGGAGAAGCCAACTATCAGTTCTTTACAGAAGTATTCAAGATGTACATGAGAAAAGATCCTGATGGAAAGATTAAAGCTGCCAACGAAATCCTTCAAGGTATTCTGGGCTGCATATACGAAGAGGTTAATGATAAGCTGGAAGAATTCCTAGGTCAGAATATGGTGAAGAAGCCATTGAGAGAGTATGGAATGACAGAGGATCAAATTGATTCATTTACAGTTTCCACTGTAGAAAACCAGCAAAGGCTTCTTGGGAATAACTACATATTTTTAACAGATGAAGAAATTAGAGAGGTATTTAAAAACCTCTATTAAGCTTAAAAGGGAGATATGATGGAACAGATTATCGTAACGGAAACATCAAAAAATCTTAGGGCCCTAGGGCATGGTGCATTGTCACAGAACAAGCTCCTTGCTCTCAAGGGGGCACTGTTGTACATAATGGCGATTACCTTGCCTGCCGCCTTGTTAACAATTTTTTTCCAAGGAACTGTAGGTGATTCGGCTTCTGCACTCTATTCACTTTTGGTGTCAGGTCCTTTCACCTTGGGCGTTACACTTTTCTACATGAATATGTTCAGAGGCAAGGTAGCTTCTTTGGGTGATGTTTTTTACGGATTCGACCACTTCGTGAAGGCCTTTGGTTTGTTCATCATAATGAGCGTTTTGATATTTTTATGGAGCCTACTTTTGATTGTGCCTGGAATCATAGCCAGCTTCAGATACAGTCAGGCATTTTTAATCTTAGCGGACAATCCTGAATATAAGGCCCTAGACTGCATCAGAGAAAGTAAAAGGCTTATGAATGGAAACAAAATGAAGCTCTTATATTTAACCCTTTCATTTATGGGCTGGATTCTGTTATTCATGATACTGCCTTTTGGCATTTTAACCATGTTGTCTCTTACGGGAGTTTTGACAAATATTCTGACTTCTCAGATTTTAGCTTTGCTTATGAATGTGATTTATATATGGATTTTAGCGTATATGATGCTCACTCTTGTGGCTTTCTATGAGATATTAACAGGCAGTCTAAAAGCAGAAAAGGCGGAATAAGGATGGATTTTTACGTACTGCTCTTTGCAGGCGATATTAATGTTTACAGCGTAGCAAGGGCTTTCAATGATGAATATGGTATTATTCCAAAGGTCTACGGAAAGTACAAAACCTTTCCCTGTGCTTTCAGCAGAATCATGGATTACACAAATGATTACAAAGCAGATACCAGGGAAGGCTTTTTAAGGATAATAAGGGAGTATGCCTTTAATCACAAGGATCTCCCTGTGATTCTTATGGGCTGTGGGGACAGCTATGTACAGCTTATAGGTGATTTAAAGAGCCAACTTCCTTCTAACTTTATAGTTCCTGTCATAGACGAGGATTTAATAAGAAATTTAACCCATAAAGAAAAATTCTATGAAAGGCTTGAAGAAAACGATATTCCTTTTCCAAAGACCTTCGTGCATAAAAAAGAATTTTACGGAAGCTTTGAATTGCCTTTTGACTTTCCCTGCATAGTAAAACCTTCAAATGGAATTGCCTATTGGGCACATCCTTTTCCAACCCAAAAAAAAGTATATAAGGCAGAGACAAGGGAAGAGCTTAATGGGATTTTAGGGCAGATTTACGGTGCAGGATATGATGATTCCATAATCGTTCAGGACTTTGTACCGGGTGACGACAGCTTCATGAGAGTTCTCACCTGTTACTCCGACAGAAAAGGAAAAGTAAAGATGATGTGCATGGGCCATGTGCTTTTAGAAGAGCATACTCCCCACGGTCTTGGTAATCATGCGGTGATAATTACGGAACCTGTTAAAGCGGTGGAGGAGAAAATCCGTAAGTTCCTTGATGAAACAGGCTATGTAGGCTTTTCCAACTTCGATATAAAGTACGATGAAAGGGATAATAAGTATAAGGTTTTTGAAATTAATGTAAGGCAGGGCAGATCGAATTATTACGTAACCGGCTCGGGAGAAAATATTGCCAAGCTGGTTGTAAGGGATTTTATCCATGAAATGGATATTCCCTTCAGAACCGTAACTGAGGAAAACCTTTTTATGGTTGTGCCGAAGGGTGTGGCTTTAAAATATGTGGAAAATCCTGTTTATAGAGGTGAAATACTCAGGCTGATCAGAGAGAAAAAGGCTCATAATCCACTGTTTAACAGGAAGGATCTGGGATTAAAGCATTTGTTTTATCTTCTGAAAAACTATTTTGGACATTATCATAAGTATAAAAAGTATTTGGGGAAGACGGCGTATGACAAAGGTAAATAAAAAAAGGTTGTCTCAATACATAAGGAAGCTGTATGAAGAGAAGCTTATATTATATGAGACAGAATACTCTGGAGACCCTCTCATATCATTTCTGACTTATGATTCAAGACAGGTTATGAAGAATACTGTGTTCGTTTGCAAGGGGGCTCATTTTCAGCCCTCTTATTTGAAGCAGGCCGTTTCAAAAGGAGCCGTCTGCTACATATCCCAAGTGTCCTATGAAGAAGGAAATTCTATAAAGGCTGTTATAGTGAAGGATATAAGAGAGGCCATGGCCCATATTGCAAATCTTTACTATGATAACATTTGGAAGAAGCTTTCTTTAATAGGAATAACAGGTACCAAGGGAAAGTCTACAACAGCTTACTATATAAAGAGTATCCTTGATGAGCACATGGCATTGAAGGGTGGAGAAAAGGCAGGAATCCTTTCCAGCATCGAAAATTATGACGGAGTAATTTTTGAGGAGTCTCATTTAACTACGCCGGAAACCCTGGAGCTTCATAATCACTTTAAAAATGCGGTGGATAAAGATATAAAATACATGGTGATGGAGGTAAGCTCTCAGGCGCTTAAATATGACAGGACAAAGGGAATAGTGTTTAATACAGGGATTTTTTTGAACTTATCACAAGATCATATTTCTGCCTTTGAGCATAAAGATTTCAAGGACTATAAAGAGGCAAAAAAAGTGCTTTTCTCCCAATGTGAGACTGCAATCATCAATAAGGATTCGTCCTACTTTAAAGAGATGGAAAAAGAGGCAAGGGAAGGCTCAAAATCAGTGCTGTCCTTTAGCCTTAAGGAGGATGCAGATTACAGAGCCGTTGATGTTAAGCATACTGATTCAGGCTATAGATTTAAAGTTGAGGGGAAGAACATTAACCGGGAATTCAGCCTTAATATGAAAGGGCTTTTCAATGTGGAAAATGCTTTAGCCGCCATAAGCTGCTGTCATCTTCTAGGCATTAAGGATACTGTTATTGAAGCAGGCTTAAGCAAGGCGAAGGTTCCGGGAAGAATGGAAATATTCATGGATGAAAGTAAGGGTGTAAGAATTTTTGTGGATTATGCTCATAACAGACTGTCCTTTCAAACCCTCTTTGATGCTATATTTACAGAGTACGGCAAAGTGCCCGTTTCCATTGTTTTTGGGTGCCCAGGGAATAAAGCTTTGGGAAGAAGGAAGGAGCTTGGGGAAATTTCAGGACAACTGGCAGATTTTGTCTATATTACCGAGGAGGATTCGGGAGAAGAGGATTTATCATTAATATCCAAAGAGATATTCTCATATGCGGGAAAAGGAAAAGCCAAAGCCATAATAATTGACTCAAGGGAGGATGCCATAAAAAAAGCTATTGATGAGGCGCCACAAGGCGGTGTTGTGCTCATAACAGGAAAGGGCAGGGAGACAAGGCAAAAGAGGGGGATCTTATACGAGGAAACTTTGTCCGATGTACAGATTGTGGAAAGGATTTTAAGCAATGAGTCGTAAAAAGATTTGCGTTTTTTCCAATGAAACGGAGTTGTCCTTGGAAACAAGAGAGCTTTTGCTGAAAGCTTTTGCAGAGGCGGGCTATGAGGTTTCGGAAAAATACGGGGAGGATGCTGAACTTATAGTATGCGTAGGCGGTGACGGAGCTTTTATTAAGGCGCTGCACCTTAACGGATTTCCTGATATTCCGTTTTTAGGAATAAATACGGGCCATTTAGGGTTCTTTCAGGAATTTTTTCCCGATAAGGTGACAGATATTATTGATGATTACAGACAAGGGAAATACAGGGTTCAGAAGTACGCCACAGTAAAAGCGGAGATAAGTGCAAAAGGCGTAAAAGAAGAATTACCGGCCTTAAATGAAATCGTTATAAGGTCCTATGACTCCTATACCATTCACCTTAATATTTCCATCGGAGACAGCTTTATAGAAAGATTTTCAGGGGATGGTATTTGTGTGGCTTCCTCTGCAGGCTCCACAGGCTATAATTATTCTTTAAGGGGCTCTATTATTGACCCCAGACTAAAAGTGCTTCAGGTTACTCCCATAGCTCCTATGAACACTACTGCATATAGAAGCTTTACATCGAGTTTGATTTTGCCATCGGATTTATATTTGAGAGTAACGCCTGAAGAAGGCTATGAAAAAATTCGCGTGGTGACAGACAGCATCGACAGAAGCTATGAAAAGGTAAAGGAAATAAAAGTCAAATTGTCTGAAAAGGAAGTTATGCTTTTAAGATTTGAAAATTACGATTTTTGGAATAAGGTTAAGACAAAATTTCTATAGCTCTTTTAATATCAGAGGGTAAAGG
>JAAZGD010000092.1 GCA_012511395.1 Clostridiales bacterium | reverse complement strand
GTCGACCTCCAGCGTGACAGGCTGGCATTCTAACCAACTGAACTACCAGGCCATATACTGGTGGGCGCTATAGGGATCGAACCTATGACCCCCTGCTTGTAAGGCAGGTGCTCTCCCAGCTGAGCTAAGCGCCCTAATGTAGTATCTTTTCTAGTACTTTATTTACTTGACACAGTTATTAAATATACATTATGACACCTTCATTGTCAATACTATTAGCCGTATTATTTAGTAGTAAAATTTGAATTAAAAGGGAGGGCATGATTACCCTCCCTAAGTCATATCATGTATTATTTATTATGCCAAAGTTATTCCAAGCATTCCACTTACTACGAATGCAGTTATGGAAATAGTCATCCCTATTAAACCGTATGGCAGTTGAGTAAGAGCGTGGCGGAAGTTGTCACAACCGCAAGCTGCTGAGGTAAGAATGGTTGCATCTGAGTAGAAACAAATATGGCTTCCCCACACTCCGGCAGAACATACTGCGCCTACGCAGACAAATGGATTTGTTCCCAAGGCTGCAGAAAGTGGGATTACTATAGGCATGGCTATTACATACATACCCCAGCTTATTCCCATAACAAACTCTGTAATATCAAAGGTTATTAAGATGACCAGCGGGAGGTAGGCAGGAGTTACATATCTCATACCTACATCAACTGCAAATTCAATAAACCCAATCTGTTCACAGGCTGCCGCAAAGAAATATGCTAAAATTACCATGAACAAGGGGAACAGCATATTTCTGATTCCCTTGATCAAAAGGTCCATATAGTCTTCAGGACTTAATATTCCTGTAAACACATAGTAGACGAAAATAAATGCACAGGTGGTTATAACACCTTTCTGCATATCCACATCCAAAGTGATTGTGGCCACTACCAGACAGATAATAGGCAGAAAGAAGGTGGCAAGCTTTGGATTCTTTGGAATCTCGAAAACTTCCCCTGCTCTCATGTCGATTTTTTCTGATCCTGGAGGTGCCAGCACCCCGGTCTCTGCAACTCTCCTGAAAGCTCCTCTCATGGGGCCGATTTTAGGTACTATCCCCAAAACCACAAGTAAAGTTACAATCATGGCTGCCCAGGCGTAAAAGTTGAAAGGTATGGTCTTAACGAAATAGACCACGCCTTGCCCTCTTGGTGCCAAACCATTTTGCACCATAAGATTGCCGATAAAAATAGCCCATGTGGAAATCGGTACGAGAACACACATTGGGGCTGCTGTTGAGTCGATTACATAAGCCAGCATTTCTCTAGGTTGCTTATACCTATCTGTGATGGGAGTCATGGAAGCGCCGATTGTTAGACATGCAAGATAATCATCAATAAACATCATTAGTGCTAAAATATATGTCCAAACAAGTGCCGCTCTTCCGGTCTTAGCTCTTTTTGAGACCCATTCTCCAAAGGCGAAAGCTCCGCCTGCTTTTTCTATCAATGCAATAATACTTCCCATAAGGCCGCATACAATGAACAGCCATGCGATGTCTTCGTTCATCATGATGTTTAGGAATTCATCACTTAATGGTGAAAAGAAACCGCCTTTGTGGGCCATAAGAAAGCCCATGAGTCCGCCCAGCATCAAAGCCTCTAAAATACGTTTTGTGTAGAAAACATAAAATAAAAGAAAGGCTGCAGGCAGTGCACTGATAATACCGAAATGCTCGCCATAACTCGGTGAAAAAGTGATTGCAATAATGAAAATAACGGCTACAAGGCCGTAAAT
Source organism: Clostridiales bacterium (assembly GCA_012511395.1). GTDB lineage: Bacteria > Bacillota > Clostridia > Peptostreptococcales > Anaerovoracaceae > JAAZGD01. The sequence goes on along the minus strand of JAAZGD010000092.1, from coordinate 4,387 downwards.
CTTCATTGTCTTTTTGTAGTCCCCGAATTTTAGGCTCATAATATCTTACTCCTCCTTTCAAAACACTATGCTCTCATTGTACGGGATTTATTTTATTTTTCAATAGGAATTGTGAATTTTCAGTATTTTCCTGACATTTCTTTTACTTCCTCTTTTTCCAAAGAAAGCACCTCAAAGGCGCCCTGGGTAAGATCCCCTAGAATATTTTGGATTTTCCCTCTGTTTTCCGGATTGTAAGTAAGGGGGACTATGACTTCTTCTTCATACTTTGCATCTCCTGTTATGAACAAAGGATTACCACCTTCATCTGTTAAAAAACTTAAGGCAGCAAGCTTATGGAAGTATTTATATTCAAGCTTCACTGTTGCCTTTTCCCTTAAAGATACGGAGGCAATTTTAGAGTCTTCAATTGCGCCCTTTGCAACTGCAAGATATGCTCTTATCAAGCCTCCCGGGCCCAGTTTAATGCCTCCAAAGTATCTTGTAACCACTACTATTAAATTGGTTAATCCTTCCTCCTTCATCATTCTCAGAACAGGGGCCCCTGCCGTGCCTTGAGGTTCCCCGTCCTCCGAAGACCACTGATACTCCATGGTGTGACCTGTTATAATGGCAGGCACGTTATGGGTGGCATCTTTATACTTCTCCCTTATGCCTTTAAGATACTCCAAGGCCTCCTCTTTGGATGATACGGGTTTTGCGTGGCCTATGAATTTTGATTTTTCGAAGGTTTCAGAGAAGGTTCCTTCCCTGTACAATGTTTTGTACTCCATTATTCTTTACCTATAAAACTCTTTCAGTTTCTTATATTCCTCTTCCTTTACCGCCACCTTTAATTCCGTTCCCTTTTCTGTATGCTTAATATACATCACCCTGTTATGCTTCATAAGATAAGAAAGGATATCACCTCTTTCAAAGGGTATTAAAAGGTCTGCTATCAGCTCATCCCTATAGAGCCTTTCCGTAATTTCCCCAAGGAGCTTGTCAAAGTTAAAACCTGTCCTTGCGGATACCGCAATATTATCCTTTCCCTTTACCTCCAGGTCCTCCTTAAAAAGATCTTCCTTATTAAATACTGTCAGCCTTTCCTTATGGCTTAAAGAAAGCTCCCTTAACACCTCCTCGGTAACCTCCAGATGAAAGTCCTGATAGGATGAAGCTCCGTCCACCACTACCAGAATTAAATCACTTTGTGAAGCCTCCTCCAATGTAGCCCTAAAAGCTTTCACCAAAGGATGGGGCAGCTTGCTGACAAAGCCTACTGTATCTGTTAAGAGAAAATCCCTGTTGTCTTTGGCTTTGATCAGTCTTTTGCTGGTATCAAGGGTGGCAAAGAGAAGGTCCTCTTCAAAGACGATCTTATCTTCTTTTCCTGTCATCATAAGGATTCTGTTCATAATGGCCGACTTTCCCGAGTTTGTGTATCCCACCAAGGATACGAGAGGCAGTCCGGCTTTTTCAGCCTTCTTCCTTTTAGTCCTTCTTGTTTTGTCAGCTTCCTTCAGTTCTTTTTTTATATCGTAAATTCTTTTCGTTATATGCCTTCTGTCAACCTCCAGCTTCTTTTCACCGGGCCCTCTGGTGCCTATGCCGGCTCCGGGGTTTGACATGGCAATACCCTTTCCTGTCAGCCTTGTAAGTCTGTGTTCCAGCTGAGCCAGCTCCACCTGAAGTTTTCCTTCAAGAGTGGTTGCCCTTTCTGCGAAGATATCAAGGATAAGAATTGTTCTGTCTATTACTTGAACCTTAAGGGCATCTTCAAGATTTCTGGTCTGGATTCCTGAAAGCTCATCGTTTGCAATTACTAAATTGCAGTCAAGAGCTTCCACCATAAGCTTTAGCTCTTCAATTTTTCCTTTTCCCAAATAGGTGCTTTGGTTGATTTTGTTTACTGTCTGCACCGTCTTTTCAAGAACTGTAACTCCTCTTGCTATGGCAAGTCCTTCAAGCTCATCCATGGAATAGTCAATGGATTTTCTTTGTTTAACGCCAATAATAACGGCTTTGTATTCTTCCTTCGATTTTACGGTAATCAGTTCTGCCATTTTCTCCTCATTTGAAAAAGTCTCCTTAGGGGAGACGTTTTTCTCTTTATGATATTTTGTTCAATTCCTCGTAGAATTTGGAATTTGTAACCTTTATGTGGGTTCCCTTCATCCCTAAACTTCTTGATTCAATAACTCCTGCAGACTCCAGCTTTCTTAGTGCATTTACTATTACCGATCTTGTAATCTTTTCGTGGTCTGCGATTTTTGAAGCCACAAGAATTCCTTCCGTGCCTCCCAGCTCTTCGAAAATTTTAGTTACCGCACCCATTTCAGAGTAGGACAAAGTTCCCAGAGCCATCTGAACAGTAGCTCTTTTTCTTTCCTCCTCTTCGTTTTCCAAAGCCTTTCTGTTTTGAATTTCGAGGCCTACTACAGTGGCACCGTATTCACCTAAAGCTATGTCCACCTCATCAAAGGCAGGTTCGTATCTTACCAATACTACAGTGCCCCATCTTTGACCGCCTCCTATAATGGGTACTACCATATAGTACTTGTCAAGAGTTTCATATTCATATTTAAATATCTTCATAACCTCTTGAGGCGTCATGTTATAAATGGTTTTATCCACCTTCATAAGCTCTTCATTGTATTCCAAAGGGAAGAAATCAGCTCCTGTTTCAGGGTCCGAAATAGCTGCGCTGTCAGCTTCTATGACGTAATGTACGGCCAATATTTTCCCTCTGGCATTAAGGATATAGGTATTAGCATCCGTTAATTCGCTCATTATGGCACAGAGCTCACTAAAGGAGAAGCCGCCTCCGCCCGATTCCTGCAGAACCCAGTTTAATTTTCTTATACCACCCAATACCTCTTTACTCATTTTAAATACTCCTTATTCACTTAATATAAAAAGCAACATTATGGTAAATTATACCGTCAACGTTGCCTTTTTACAATACGAAATATTCTTATTTTTCTAAAAATTTGTGATTACATGTAAAACTTAAAGAATATATCTGTCAGGATCTTCCGTTTGAATCTTTTCCTTTACCTTTTCTTCCACATATTCTTTATTGATTACGATTCTTCCTTCTGAAATCATATCTGTTATGTTAAAGGAAATATCTTCCAACAGCTTTTCCATTACTGTGTGAAGCCTTCTTGCTCCAATGTTTTCAGCCTGTTCATTCATAAGAAATGCCATACCGGCAATTTCCTCGCAGGCATCCTCTGTAAATTCTACCTCCACTCCTTCTGTTTCAAGAAGAAGTTTATGCTGTTTAATTAAAGCATTCTCAGGAATCGTAAGGATCTTTAAAAAGTCATCCTTAGTGAGATTCTCCAATTCCACTCTGATGGGAAATCTTCCCTGAAGCTCCGGTATCAAGTCGGAGGGCTTTGCAGTATGAAAGGCACCTGCTCCTATAAACAGCATATGGTCAGTCTTTACAGGGCCATACTTCGTATTAATTACAGAACCTTCCACAATTGGAAGAATGTCCCTTTGGACGCCTTCTCTGGAAACGTCTGCGCCTACTCTGTAGCCTCCTCCCGATGCAATTTTATCTATCTCGTCTATGAAGATGATACCGTTTTGTTCTGCATCTCTTAAGGCTTCCTCAGTTACCTGGTCCATATCTATTAAGTTTTGTGCCTCCTGTTCTTTCAGGATTTTTCTGGCATCCTTAACTTTAACCTTCTTCGTCTTTTTCTTCTTTGGCATCATGTCTCCAAAGATATTTCCTATGGCAATCATTCCCCCGTCTGCTAAATCTATATTGCCGCCCTTTGGCACATCATCTACCTTGATCTCTATATACTCCTCCTCAAGGCGACCTTCAGCAAGCTGTATTCTCACCTGCTCCATGGCAAGCTCAATATCAACTTCTCCCTCTTCCTTTCTATCGGCTTGGGACATCTGCTCCTTGTACTGCTCCTTCTGTGTTTTATAGCCGGCGCTTCCTAAAATAGCTTCAAAAGGATTTCTTGTACCGCCTGTTGCTCCCTTGGCAGCTCTTCCCGGGAAGTTTTTATCTATTATGGCTTCCACTATTCTCTCTTCCGCAATTTCCTCCGCCACATTGTACTTTTCAGAAAGCTTGCTCTGTTTCTTCATTCTTATGGCAGCTTCCACCAGATCACGCACCATGGAGTCCACATCTCTTCCCACATAACCCACTTCCGTAAATTTTGTGGCCTCCACCTTAACAAAGGGGGCATCCATAAGCCTTGCAAGCCTTCTTGCAATCTCAGTTTTACCTACCCCTGTGGCTCCCATCATCAGAATATTTTTAGGATATATTTCCTCTTTCCACTCATCGGAAAGCAAGCTTCTCCTGTATCTGTTTCTGAGAGCAATGGCCACTGACTTTTTCGCCTCGTCCTGGCCTATAATATAT
>JAAZGD010000011.1 GCA_012511395.1 Clostridiales bacterium | reverse complement strand
GCCTATTCCTGTGCCTGCAACTACTCCTATTTCATCTTCATCTACATTTTCAGAAACAGTAAGGCCGCTGTCATTTACTGCCTCAATGGCTGCTGTTAAGCCGTACTGGCACATCAAGTCCAGCCGCTTTGCACTCCTTTTGTCGTAGTATTCAAAGTTCTTTACCTCTGCGCCCATTACAGCCTTTTGATCTTCAATATTAAAATGTGTGATTACATCAATGCCGTTTTTCCCTTGTTTAATGTTTTCGAAGAAATCCGTCACATTGTTCCCCAAAGGTGTAACGGCTCCCATTCCTGTAATAACTACTCTGTTCATTAATTTACATACCTCCGTCGATGCCTATTACCTGGCCCGTAATATATGATGCTTTGTCAGAGGACAGAAACAACACCAGGTCAGCCACTTCCTCAGGCCTTCCTATTCTTCCCATGCTGATCATGCTCTTAAGCTGTTCCTTTTGGGAATCTGATAATATGTCTGTCATTTCCGTTTCAATAAATCCGGGCGCCACTGCATTTACAGTGATATTTCTTTTTCCCAGCTCCTTTGACAAAGCCTTGGTCATGCCTATAAGTCCTGCTTTGGAAGCGGCATAATTAACTTGTCCCGGATTTCCGATTAGCCCTACGATGGAAACCATATTAATAATTCTCCCATACTTATTCTTCACCATTATGTCAGAGCAAGCTTTTACAAAGTTGAAGGAGCCGCTTAAGTTAACATCTACTACATCCTTAAAGTCCTCCTCCGTCATTCGTAAAAGCAGCTTGTCCTTAGTGATGCCTGCATTGTTAACAAGGATATCAACGGTGCCGAAAGCTTCCACCGCCTTTTTCACAGTTTCCTCTGCAAAGGAAGAATCTCTCACATCACCCTTTAAAAAGATTGCTTCACCTTTCAGTTTCAGAATCTCCTTTTCTATTAAGGCTCTTGCTTCTTCATTTCCTCTATAGCAGATAACTACTTTAGCACCTTCCTCCACAAGCCTTAAAGCTATGGCTCTGCCTATACCTCTTACGCCGCCTGTAATAACAGCAACCTTGCCCTTCATCTTAATCAATCCCTTTCTTTAATAACTCTATAGTCCTTTCAAGACTGTCTTTATCCTCCACATTGGAAGAAGCTTTGCTTTCATCAATTTTCTTCAATATTCCAAGAAGAGTAGTGCTCGGCCCTATTTCAATAAAAATATCAGGCTCCAATGTTAAAAGGTTTTCCATGGTCTCCTGCCAATAAACAGGACTTTTTACTTGTAAAGCCATAATCTTAACCAAGGCTTCCTTACATGCTTTTTCATGGGACAAATCCATGGGAAATTCTTTTCCCGTAACGTTTGAAAACACTTTTTTATCTGTGCAGCTTAAGTCTTTTCCCAAAAGCAGATTGTAAAGCTTCTCTGATGCTTCCTCCATAAGAGGGCTGTGAAAAGCGCTGCTTACAGAAAGCATTTTTACCCTGATTCCTTTTTCTTTCGCTGCATTCTGAAATCTTTTCAAGGCTTCATAGTCTCCCGAAACTACAGTCTGAATGGGAGAATTAAAGTTTGATCCATTAAGGACACCATCTTTTCTTGAAAGCTCCAGCAAATCAAGAATCGTCTCTCTGTCTCCAAAGGCAGCTGCCATCCCTGAAAAAAGCTCACCCTTTTCATTGAGGCCTGCCTCCTGCATCATTTTTCCTCTCTTTACAACTATATCAAGGCCATCACTAAAATCTCTTATGATTCCTGTTGCAGTTAAAGCAGAGTATTCCCCCAGGCTGAAGCCTGCATAGCCTAAAATTTCCAGGTCTATATTTTCCTCTTTTACTCTGTCCATGAGCCCTTCATAGGCTGCCATAGTAACGGTGAAAATACAGGGCTGTGTAATAACTGTTTCTCTTAATTCTTCCTTGGTGCCCTTAAAGCACCATTTTTTTATCTCTTCTCCGGCTTCATCAAAAATTGCTTTTGCTGCTTTATAATTGTCATAGAGACTTAGGCCCATCCCCTGATATTGAGCCCCCTGTCCTGAAAAAAGCAGAATTGCTTTCATATACCTCTTTTGCCTCCTTAAACATTTCTCTGATTATTTCTTTGGCAGGCTGTATCTGTTTTACCAGGCCTGCTATCTGCCCCGACATTACAGAGCCCATTTCCATATCACCTTTTTTTACCGCATCGTAAAGCCTGCCTGTGCAAAGCTCCGCTATCTCATTTGGATCTGTCATATTCTTTTCCATTGTAAGAACTTCCTTTGACAATCTGTTCTTCAACACCCTTACAGGATGGCCGGTGCTTCTTCCTGTGGCAACCGTATCTGAATCCTTAGCTTTAATGATGGCCTGCTTGTAGCTCTCATGAACTGTGCATTCTTCCGCTACCACAAATCTTGTGCCCACCTGAACACCTTCTGCGCCCAGCATGAAAGCGGCTGCAACTCCTCTTCCGTCACCGATTCCTCCTGCCGCAACAACAGGTATTGATACTGCATCTTTTAACTGGGGAATAAGGGCCATGGTAGTTATGTCTCCGATGTGGCCTCCTGCCTCAAGACCTTCTCCCACCACCATATCGGCACCTGCTCTTTCCACTCTTATTCCTAAAGCCACAGATGCAATAACAGGAACAACTATAATATTGTGTTCTTTTAAAGCCTTAATATATTTCCCCGGATTGCCTGCTCCTGTAGTCACTATCCTAACCTTCTTTTCAAAGATAACCTCTATAAGCTCTTCAAGGTTAGGTGACAGCAACATGAGATTTACACCAAAGGGTTTGTCCGTCAGCGTCCTCACTTTGTCTATCTCATTTGAAAGCCATTCTTTGCTTTCTCCCCCTGAGGCTATTATCCCTAATCCGCCGCCGTTACTTACAGCTGCTGCAAGAGAGCTATCCGCAATTCTTGCCATGGCACCTTGAATGATGGGATATTCAATATTCAATAATTCTGTTACTCTGTTCATTTATATTTTCCTTATACCTGATATATTATTGCCCCTGCAGATAAACCTCCGCCAAAGCCCATAAGCATTATTTTGTCTCCCTTTTTAACCTTGCCTGACACCATGAGATCATGTAGGGCCATAGGGACAGAGGCAGAGGATACATTCCCTGTGTCCTTAATGCTCACTTGAAACTTGGTTATATCCTGGCCTGTTTTTTGTGAAGCCGCATTGATGATACGCATGTTGGCCTGGTGAGGAACAAAGAAAGCAATGTCCTCATATGTTAAGCCTGTATCTTTAATGGCGTTATCCATCACTTCATTTATTGCATTTACAGCAAATTTAAAGACTTGAGTTCCTGCCATCTCTATGAGCATAGGTTGATAGCTAAAATCCTCACTGTCAAAGGGTCTCTTCCTATACTCCATACCGCAAGCTAAAACTTCTTTTGGGTCATCATAATTCTTAATAAAAGAAGATATGATACCTGTTTCATTATCATCTCTTTCAAGAAGTGCGCAGCCGGCGCCGTCTCCAAAGAGCACGCAGGTGCCTCTGTCTTCCCAGTTTGTGATCCTGGTCAAGCACTCTGAGCCTATTACGAGAGCCGATCTAAAGTTGTTTACCTTCATAAGCGCTTCTGCAGTCCATACGCCGTAAATGAAACCGCTGCAGGCTGCATTAAGGTCAAAGGCTATGGCATTTTCAAGGTTTAAATCTCTTTTAAGAAGTGACCCCATGCAGGGAACCAGCTTGTCGGGAGTTATGGTGGAAACTATTACAAGGTCCACCTTGCTTCTGTCGTAACCCTTAAGACACATTTCAGCCGCCTTTAAAGACAAGTCTAAATTACTCTCCTTAATGGCCACTCTCCTATTTGAAATTCCTGTTCTTTCCACTATCCAATCGTTGTCCGTATCAACAAGCTCTTCCAGCTCTCTGTTTGTCAAAATATATTCAGGCAAAGCTTTGCCTGTTTTAATAATCTTAATCCCCAAGGTACCCCTCCTTATTACTTTGATTATCAAACTATTTTATTATAGTAACATGTTTGAACCTTGTCAATAAAAAAAGCCCTCTGTTTATTGCAGAGGGCAGAATATTATATTTTATAAAAAGAGGCCCAAACTTACAGCCATAACAGCCATGCCTCCTACAAGTCCATAAATGGAAAGGTGGCTTTCTCCGTATTCCCTTGCAGCGGGAAGAAGCTCATCTAAGGATATAAAGACCATTATTCCTGATACTGCTCCTAAAATAAATCCGTATGTAGTGTCGTTCATAAAGGGCATAAGCAATAGATATCCCACTATTGCACCTATGGGCTCTGCAAGACCTGATAAAAATGAGTATTTAAAGGCCTTACGTTTGGAGCCTGTGGCGAAGTAAATAGGTACGGATACGGCAATTCCTTCAGGAATATTATGGATTGCAATAGCTATTACTATGGGAATTGCAAGGTCCAGGCTTTGAGTTGCTGTAAAAAACACGGCCAATCCTTCAGGAAGATTATGAATCCCAATAGCAAGAGCTGTAAAAGTGCCTGTTCTCATAAGAGCTTCTTCCGGCTTTTTACAAGGTGTAACGCCGTCCATGCATCTTGCTTCATGAGGGTTTATATTCTCAGGCACCAGCTTGTCTATGGTTGCAATAAACAGTATTCCTGTAAAAAATGCAGCCACATTTATCCAAAAGCCTGCTTTACTTCCAAGCTCTGCCATTAAAAGCAGCTTTGAACTTGGAAAAAGTTCCACAAAGGAAATATAGATCATAACTCCGGCTGAAAAACCCAAACTTACTGCCAGGAATTTTGTATTGGTTTTCTTGGCAAAAAAGGCAATGGCGCTGCCAATGCCTGTGGATAGGCCTGCTATTAAAGTTAGTAAAAAAGGAATTACAAGCTCATGCATGTCTTAATTAAAACTTAAGCCTTTCTTCGATATAATCCTTTACCTCACAGATTGGTATTCTGACTTGGTCCATGGTATCTCTGTCTCTTATGGTAACGGCTTCATCCTCCAATGTATCAAAATCAACACATATACAAAAGGGTGTTCCTATTTCATCCTGTCTTCTGTACCTCTTACCTATGGAGCCTGTAACATCGTAATCTGTCATAAAGTGTTTTGAAAGCTCCCGATACAGAGGCTCTGCCTTATCTGAAAGCTTTTTTGCAAGAGGAAGGACTGCAACTTTATAAGGTGCTATAAATGGATGTAATCTAAGAACAGTTCTCACATCATCCTTACCTTCAGCATCCTTCACTGTCTCTTCATCATAGGCATCGCATAAAAATGCCAGAGCAACCCTGTCTGCACCAAGGGAGGGTTCCACGCAATATGGAATGAATTTTTCTCCCGTTTCAGGGTCCAAATAATTCATGTCCTCTCCTGAATACTCCATATGCTGCTTTAAGTCAAAGTCGGTTCTGTCCGCTATTCCCCACAGCTCGCCCCAGCCAAAGGGGAACAAGTACTCAATATCTGTGGTGGCAACGCTATAGTGAGAGAGCTCCTCTTTCTCATGGTCTCTCATCTTAATGTTTTCTTTTTTCATGCCCAGCTTCAGAAGGAAGTCTACGCAGTAATCCTTCCAGTAGGAATACCACTCAAGATCTGTTCCCGGCTTTACAAAAAACTCCAGCTCCATCTGTTCAAACTCCCTTGTTCTGAAGGTAAAGTTTCCCGGAGTTATTTCATTTCTAAAGGATTTTCCCACCTGGGCTATGCCAAAGGGAATCTTCTTTCTCGAAGTTCGCAAAACGTTTTTAAAGTTTACAAATATGCCTTGGGCAGTTTCCGGCCTTAAAAAAAGCTGAGATTGTGAGTCTTCCGTTACACCTTGAAAGGTTTTAAACATAAGGTTGAACTGCCTGATAGCTGTATAATCCGATTTTCCGCAAGCAGGACAGGGAACTTTATTCCCTTCAAGAAATGCTTCCATTTTCTCTTTAGGCCAGCTGTCGGCAGAGCCTTCCTCACCTTTTTCAGCCATGTAATCGCTGATGAGCTTATCTGCCCTAAACCTGGATTTACATGATTTGCAGTCTATTAAAGGATCAGAAAAGCCTCCCACATGACCTGATGCCACCCATGTTTTAGGGTTCATAAGAATAGCGGCATCAAGGCCTACATTGTAGGGGCTCTCCTGAACAAAAGCCTGCCACCAGGCTCTCTTAATATTATTTTTAAACTCCACTCCCAAAGGGCCGTAGTCCCAGGTATTTGCTAAACCTCCATAAATCTCCGAACCCGGATATACAAAGCCGCGGTTCTTTGCCAAAGCCACAATTTTATCCATCGAGTAATCTGATCCCATATTTATTAGCCCTTTTCTTTTATATTTCGTTGTCTATTTCATCTAAAACATCATCAAAGGTTTCTTCCAGTTCATCCTTCACTTCCTTAACCTCTTCCTTAATGCCTTCTACTTCCTGTGCCATTTCATCAAAGAAATCTTCACCGTCGGATAAATCTATGTCAACCTTTGTGCTGACTTTATCAAGGGCGTCTGTAGCTTTTCCCTTTACTTCCTTATAAACCTCTTCAGTTCGTTTCCTTACTTCACCGTAAATTTCAGTACTTTTTTCCTTAACGTCCTCAAAGGTGTCCATGGCCATGTCGCTTACATCTATTATGGTTCCGTCATCCTTTACAACCTCAATATCACATTTTGTTCCAAAGGCAGCTATAGTTCCCAACACTATAGGAATGGGAGCTAAAATCGTCCCTACAATACCTACGTTTAAGGGCAGATTTAAAACTACCTCACCATCCTTTTTCACGATGATCTTAGCCACATTACCTTTTCTTATAAGCTCCTTAAGTCTGTCAACAACGGCTTTTGCAGGCAGCCCGAAAGCCTTGCCGCCCTTATCGTTAATGGTGTCCTCAATGGCAATTATGGCATCTACAACGCTGCCTCCTGCCTGTTCCAAAGCTTCCTTCGCCTCTTTATATGAGACTCCCGTTCTGTCCTTTACCAGTTCTATTTTCTCCAAAGTAATTTCCATAACATATACCTCCCTTTAAGTTATCATAAAACAACGTTCGCTCAATAAATCCCCCATGTCTAAATGGTATTTCAGATAATCATTTATAATACTCTTTAGGGGCTCCAAAATATTACTGTCAAGCTTAAGTTTTTCCAAAGCCGTAATATCTGTTTTACCTAAAAAAGTAATCGCATTTATTATACCCAAATTAATATGGTAAATCAACGAACCGGGCTCATTAGAATCTTTTATATCTTTACAGCTGTCACACAGAGTCCCTCCGTCTTTTACAGAAAATGTATTGAGATTTTCTTTTTTTGAACAGGAAACGCAATGAGTGACTATGGGCATGGTGCCTGCCATGGAAAGAGCCTTTATCTGAAAGGCCGTATGAAGCATATCAAAATCTTTCTTCCTGCCTTCAAGAAGTGTGAGATAATCCAAAAGCAGATTAAAGTATTCAGGCAAAGGCATCTCTTCCTCCAGGTACTTGTTGGAAAACTCCAATACATAAGCACCATAGGCGTACTTATCCATATCCTGACAAAGATTATAGTAATACTTAATGGATTCTGCCTTGTTGAGAAAATGATAGCCGTTTTTAGAGTTGATATGATAAGTTCCGTAAGAAAAGGGCCTTAATGTTAATGCCGCTTTACCTCTTTGATATTCGGACATGGTAGTTCCTGCCTGAATTTTCCCTAAATCCTTTGTAAACACAGTCACCATTCTCAAACCTTTAACGGTTTTTACTTGTTTTAAAACAATACCTTCCGTAATTTTTTCCATTTAGCTGTCACTGAATCCCATCTTCTTCACAGTTATATCCTCACTGCGCCAGTTTTCCTTTACCTTTACAAAGAGCTCAAGAAATATTCTGATTCCTAAGAGCCCTTCAAGCTCAAGCCTTGCATCCTTGCCTATGCCTTTAAGCTTTCTGCCGCCTTTACCTATGATTATTCCCTTATGGCTCTTTTTTTCGCAATAAATCACTGCCCCTATGTGAAGAAGGTCTCCCTTTTCTTCGTAAATTTCCAGCTCTACGAAGATACCGTGGGGAATTTCCTCCTCTAAATACATAAGTGCCTTCTCCCTGATAATCTCCGTTACCATAAAGGTTTCATCATAGTCATAAACCATATCACTTGGAAAGTATTGAGGGCCTTCTCCCATATAGGACACAGCCTTATTAAGAAGCACATCTACGTTTTTCCCGCTTTTGGCGCTTATTCCAATTATCTCCTTAAAGATCCCCGTACTTTCATACTCAAGGTATATCTGTTCGTAAGCATCAGGAGGAATTAAGTCAATCTTGTTAATCACAAGGAATTTAGGAGTTTTTACATCCTTCAGCATGTTTAAAATGAAGGGGTCCCCGGGGCCCTCGGATGGGTGACCGTCCACCATGAGAAGAATTAAATCCACCTCCTTGAAGGTTCTTAGGGCGCTTTGAGTCATCTGACTTCCCAAAGCATTTTTCGGCTTATGAATTCCGGGAGTATCAATAAACACCATTTGAAGGTCTTTGTCGTTATATATACCTCTTATGGTGTTTCTCGTAGTTTGAGGCTTGCTTGTGGTAATTGCCACCTTCTCACCTATTATTGAATTTAAAAGGGTAGACTTTCCTACATTAGGTCTTCCCACAATTCCTACAAAGCCTGATTTCATACTTTCCCCTTTATTTGATTACACTCATCATCGAGCTTAAACCCTAAAGGGAGAAGCTCCAAAAGCGTATGAGTTACGAGATGCTCTTCATCGGAGCCTGATATTATTTCAAAGGAATCATCGCAAAACTCCTTCATAAACTGTCTGCATATACCGCAGGGCCATGCTTCCCCTTGGCTTGTTGCCACAGCAATTTTTGAAAAAGCCCTGACTCCCTTTGACACCGCCTGTACGAAGGCGCTTCTTTCAGCGCATATGGTGGCACCGTAGCTTGAATTTTCCACATTTACTCCCAAAAAGACTTCTCCATCTTCAGAAAGAAGCGCAGCTCCCACCGCGAACTTTGAAAAAGGTGCATAAGCCTTATCCTTTGCTTTTAAAGCAAGTTTAAATAATTCTTTATCAGTCATTTTAATAAATTCCTTATTCTCTTCTTATCTTTAACTCTCCAAGAATGGCCTCTTCAAAGGCGCGCATCTCAATCTTTTCTTCCTGATCCATATGGTCATATCCCAATAAATGGCCCATGCCGTGAACAAAGAGGTAAAGAACCTCTCTTAAATATGAATGACCGTAGCTTTCAGCCTGTTCCCTTGCGATTTCTTCGCATATAACGATGTCACCAAGAAAATAGGGGCCTTCTTCGGGAACGCTTTCCTCTCTTGTATACTGTGGAAAAGAAAGCACATCTGTGGCTGCATTTTTCTTTCTGAACTTTTTATTAAGCTCCTTTATTTCTTCAGGGCAAGCTAAGGTTAAGCTGATTTCTGCATCTTCATTAGTAAGCCCTTGTTTTAAAAGGGCCAGCTTAAAGGCCTCTTCCATTACGGCAAAGACATCACTCTTTCTGATAGTTTCATCAATAACATCAATCTTCACCTAAATCTCCTCTTTTTCTACAGGATGGTCCTTGTAGTACTTCTCATAAGCATTGATGATTTTCTTTACAGCCTCATGGCGCACCACATCTACATCCTTTAAGTAGCAGAATTTAATGTCCTTAAGGTTTTTCAAAACTCTTTCAGCCTCCAGAAGCCCCGATTCTTTTCCCTTTGGTAAATCTATTTGAGTAACGTCTCCTGTTATTACCATCCTTGAACCGAATCCCATCCTTGTTAAAAACATTTTCATCTGTTCCTTGGTACTGTTTTGAGCCTCATCCAGTATGATAAAGGCGTTATCAAGAGTTCTCCCACGCATATATGCCAGCGGAACAACTTCAATAACCTCCCGCTCCTTAAGCCTTAAGGCGCTGTCCCTTCCCATAATATCGTAAAGGGCATCATAAAGAGGCCTTAAGTAAGGATCCACCTTTTCCTGAAGGTCTCCGGGCAAAAACCCCAGCTTTTCTCCGGCCTCCACTGCAGGCCTTGCCAGTATAATCTTCTGTATCTCTTTATTCTTGTATGCATTAATGGCCACAGCCACTGCAAGATAAGTCTTTCCTGTGCCTGCAGGCCCGATTGCAAATACCACCTCTTTATCACGTAAAGCCTTGGCATACTCCTTTTGGCCTATGGTTTTTGGCTTTATGGGTTTTCCCATATGGGTAAAGCAAATGATTTCCTTAGTAAGATTGCCCTCTTCATAGGAGGCTCCTTTTTCTCTTAAGCTTATCATGTAGCCGACTTTTTGAGGGTCCAGCTTTTCCCCTCTTACGT
>JAAZGD010000091.1 GCA_012511395.1 Clostridiales bacterium | reverse complement strand
CTCTAACATCAAGCATGGTGGAACGGTCATCTGCGCCTATGAAGTGGGCAACTCCGGAAACTGAGTTATGAGCCATGGCACCGCCTAAAGCTTCGGCTGAAATATCTTCCCCTGTAACTGTTTTTATAACCTGAGGACCTGTTATGAACATCTGACTTGTTTTGTCTACCATAAATACAAAGTCAGTGATTGCCGGGGAATAAACTGCTCCGCCTGCACAAGGTCCCATGATTATTGAAATCTGAGGTATGCAACCTGAACTTATAGTATTATTGTAGAAAATCTTGGCAAAGCCCGACAGAGAATTTACACCTTCCTGAATTCTGGCACCGCCTGAATCATAAATCCCGATACACGGTGCGCCCATCTTCAAAGCAAGATTCTGCACCTTCACTATTTTCTCTGCATGATACTCGCCAAGAGATCCGCCCAGCACTGTAAAGTCCTGTGCAAATGCAAACACCAGTCTGCCTTCAACCTGGCCGTATCCTGTTACAACACCGTCACCGGGGAACTTTTTGTCAGGCATATCAAAGTTATTGCATCGGTGAGATACAAATGTATCTATTTCAACGAAAGAACCTTCGTCAAATAAGATGTCAAGTCGTTCTCTTGCAGTAAGCTTGTTGCTCTTATGCTGGGCCTCGATTCTTTTGAGACCTCCTCCTAAAGCAATTTTACCCTTTAACTCCCGGAGTTCTTCAAGCTTGTTCATTGTTGGTTTCCTCCTTAGAAATATTGGACTGTTTTTATATTCACGCCTGATGAACAGGCGAATATAATATATATCATAGCGTGCAAATAATCAAGGGCAAAGCCGTGTATACATGATAGGGGACTGTCAGGCAATTACCCTTTCAAGCCGCTTCAGAGCCAAGGCTATGGTCAGCCCCGGAACTACTCTGTTTCCTGTAATCTCCACACCTAAAATGTCATTAATTTTTTTCAATCTGTATTGAACTGTGTTTGTATGGATCCCCAGAAAATCGCTGGTTTTTCCGCTGTTTATCCCCGCATCCAGCACAAATGTTTCAAGGGTCTCAAGAAGTTGCCTTTCCTTGTGGTTGTTTTTATCATCAAAGGCTTCAAGAAGTTCCATATAGTTTTTCTTAACATAGCCGCCCTGAAGCTGGATATTGATGCAATTGTTCACCAGCGTAAGCTCATACTTTGTAAACACTCTTTTATAGGGAAATACAGTCTGAACAAAGCTCCAGGATTCGTTAATAAGTCTGAAGGCATCCCCTGCACCTTCAATTCCGTCCACTCCTGTTACATGAAAAATTCTTACGTTTTTATCTTCCTTCAAATTGTTATAGAGTTTGATAGCGTTCATTTTAGATACGGCCTGGTCTTCATCCCTATCCTGACCTCTCGCCACTATCATGCCAAAGGTTTCTTCACCTTCGTTTACCCTTAAGAGAGACAAGCTGCTTTCCTTCTCAAAAACCACTATGGCTTCAGGGCTTAGGACCGTATCTATACCTCTTGCGAAAAATACGCTGATAATATCCTGAGGTTTAATACCTGCCTCATCCTTCAATGTATAGGCCAGGGATTTATTCCCCCTTATCAAGGTTTTTATAAGCTCGGCTTTGGCATCTCTTTCGGGAGTATACTTCCACATGCCCATGGCAAGCTCAATAATCTCCGCAAGCTTTGTTATTTCTCCTGCAGTGTAAGTGTCTTCATTATCCACTATAAACATGAAGTACTTTTCGTTATCTATTTTTATGGGCCCCCAGTAGGTAAGGACACCGTTTACATCAAGAAGGGTGTAAAGAGGAGATCTTTCCACATCTGTTTCTCTCGTTCTTCCTAAGTTGATGGCATCCTGAATAGTAGTCCTATATCTTGTTTCAATCGTAAGAATAGGATTAAAGTCACTTGATAGAAGCACTACCTGAAAATCATTTTTAATAGCCGCTTCCTTTAAAGCTTCCTGAAAGCTGGCATGCTTCTCAAAATTAAGAAGATGGGAAACAGTGTTGCTTATAAGGCGATTCCCGGGATCCTCTTCCCTCATCATGCCAAAGACAACGGCATTTGTAACTTCACCTTGAGTAGGGTTTGTCCCATCCTTCATTTTGATTAAGGGAAGGCCCAATTTTTCCGCTTCCTTAAAAACCTCTTTAGATACCTCTTTGGAAACGCTTCCCACATAAAACATCACAAGGCCTGCTGCCTCTGATGCTGCCAGCTGCCTCACACAGGAAAGCTGCTTTCCCACATCATCCTTGGCACCAAAAAGCCCTGTAAAGACCAGTTCCCCCTTGTGAGCCATATATTTATTGATATATTCCTCTTCAAAGGATTCCAGCACTCCTACGGATTTTACGTAAATCTCCTTATTTCCCGTATCTGCCAAGAGAGTTGCATCCTTAAAAACATCAAGAGCCAGGCATTTGTCCAGTTTCAGTTTCATGACCTTAACCTCCTTCCCTTACTCCTAAACCTCTTCTTCTTAAACTTTTTTGACAGAGGTTTTGATCTTAAGGTTTTTTCTGTACACTTATCATCGGGGCATCTTTCCCTTTCCCGCTTCAACCTTTCAGCTTCACTTTCAATTCTCAGCCTGTCAGCTTCTATTGCTTCATTTTTTTCCTTTTCTCTTCTTGCGGCCTGCTTTTCCTCCACATCCTTTATGAGCTGCTTCGGAGTCATGGTGCCGTTATACAGAGCCTCAAATTGAGCACCGTCCAAAGTCTCAATCTCAAGCAGTGCCTTTGCCACAGACTTAAGCTTTTTCATATGTTTAGTTAAAATTTCTTCTGCGGTTTTATATGCTTCATCAATTATCTTTTGAATTTCCTGATCTATTTCCGAGGCGATTTCTTCCGAGTAATTCTTCCTTGTGGAAAAATCCTTTCCAAGAAACACTTCCTCGGCAGAACTGTAATTTACAGGCCCCAGCTTGTCGCTGAACCCATACTTTGTAACCATATCCCTTGCAATTTCAGTAGCCCTCATAATATCGTGGCTGGCTCCTGTGGAAATATCTTTTAAAACCAGTTTCTCCGCCACTCTTCCCCCAAGAAGATGGACTATGCTTTCCTTCATATTGGTCTTTGTGTTAAAGTATCTTTCCTCCTTAGGCAGAATCATGGTAAAGCCTCCTGCCATGCCCCTTGGAATGATGGTGATTTGATGGATTGGATCGCTGTTTGGAAGACTGTGGGCTACAATGGCATGGCCTGCCTCGTGGTAGGCTGTAAGGGTTCTTTCCGCATCGCTTATAACACGGCTTTTCTTTTCAGGACCTGCAATAACCTTTGTAATAGCTTCCTCTATTTCATCCATCCTTATTCTTAAACCGTTTCTTCTTGCGGTTATTAAAGCTGCCTCATTTAACAGATTCTCAATATCTGCAGGGGTAAACCCCGGTGTTCTTCTTGCAAGAACTACAGGGTCCACACCGGGGTCAAGGGGTTTATTTCTTGCGTGAACTCTGAATACTTCCTCTCTTCCCTTAATATCAGGCACACCTATAACTACTTGCCTGTCAAATCTTCCCGGTCTTAAGAGGGCGTTATCAAGAATATCAGGTCTGTTGGTGGCTGCCAAAATAATGATGCCCTGGTTTTCTCCAAACCCGTCCATTTCCACAAGCAGCTGGTTTAAAGTCTGCTCCCTTTCATCGTGACCGCCTCCAAGTCCTGCCCCCCTCTTTCGCCCTACTGCGTCAATCTCATCTATGAAAATTATGCAGGGGCTGTTTTTCTTTGCCTGATCAAAAAGGTCTCTGACCCTTGAAGCTCCCACACCTACAAACATCTCAACAAAATCGGAGCCTGATATAGTGAAAAACGGAACACCTGCTTCTCCTGCCGTAGCCTTTGATATATATGTTTTCCCCGTTCCGGGAGGCCCTACAAGGAGAATGCCTTTAGGAATTCTGGCTCCCAGCTCCCGATATTTTTTAGGATATTTCAGGAAGTCTACTACCTCCATCAATTCCTGCTTTTCTTCATCAAGTCCCGCCACATCTTTAAAGGAAACTCGCCTTAGATCCGAATCCCTTGCAAGTCTGGCCCTTGATTTTCCAAACTGCATAACCTTGCCGCCACCCTGCTGCCGCATAATCATGACCCAGAAGACGATAATCACACCTATTAAAAGCAAGGTGGGAAGCATGCTCACATACCAAGGTGTTACTACAGGCTCATCAGATGAGTATTTAAGCTTTCCTTCCTCTATTTGGGGAAATACATACTTGTCGTTTAAAAAGGAAATGTCAACCAAAGATGAAGCATAAGCATAAACCGTGTCCCCGTTTGAAAGCTCCCCTGTAAGCTTGGTATCTGTAATATTCAGCTCCTTTACCTTTTCATTGGCCAGATAGTGGACAAACTCGGATAAAGGTATTTCCTTTATCTCCTGCTCCTTTGGAGCTCCCTGATAAAACCATGCCATAAAGATTACAATGGCGAATATTAAAAAATATACTCCTATGTTTTTAGCCAGCTTGTTCAACTTGAAAGTATCCTCCTTCAAACTTTATTGAATATCCTGCACCCATTCTCGTCCTTTTGGGGCAGTCAGCAAAACCTTCCATGGAAGGCATAATTATCCTTGTTAAAATATCCTGTCCAAGTACAGCGATTATTTCCTTTTCCTTTGCTATGAGAAGAATCTCATCCCTTATTCTTCTCTCCACCTTTTCATCTACCATGTAGTCCTGAAGTTTTTTCCTTCCACCGGACTTTAAAGAAATATAGTCACCCTCTTCTCTGTTTCTTATGACCATTTCAGGGGGCAGCTTGAAGCTCTCAATAATCTGGGACACGTAAGGAAGGGACCTTTCCCCCTCTTCATTTCCTTTATGAAAAAAAACTTCCTCATAGCCTCTCTCACAAATAATTCCATGGGGCAAAATAATTCGCCCGCCTTTTTTCCCTCTTTGTAAAAGCTCCGTTAACCTGTCAATATGACTCATGGTGTAGTCCTGAAGAATGCCTGCCTCCTCCATCATCATAACTAAAGCCCTGTTTCTTAAGGCTGTCTCAAAATTCAAAAGGCCCTTTATTACGTACTTGTTTTCTTCTGTTCTGATTTTTGAAAGGGCTTCCTTTGCTTTTTTCTGAAGATACTCTTTATCTTCTCCTGCGCCCTTTGCCAGCCTTAAAAGTGCTTTCGAAATATTGGGATTGTATTCTTCTCTTAAAAGGGGTAGTAGATTCAGCCTTATTTTATTCCTAAAGTAAACAGGCTGATAATTTGTTAGGTCTTCATGGGGAGTCAATCCCTTTCCTTCAAGATATGTTCTGATTGTTTCCTTGGAAAAATCTAAAAGAGGTCTTATAACCAAAAGGTCCCCCTCTTTTCGCTCATAGTCCATACCTGAAAGACCATCGGGCCCTGTACCCCTTAAAAGCCTCATGAGAACTGTTTCCGCCTGGTCATCCCTGTGATGGGCAAGAGCCACCTTCACCTTTTCCTCTTTGGGAAATAATATGGAAGAAGCTTCTCTGTAAGCCTCATGTCGTAATGCCCTTCCTGTCTCCTCAGTAGAAAGACCTTTTTCCTTGGCTAAAGCAATACAATCAGCCTTTTTAGAGTAAAACGGAACACCCCATTCCCTGCACCATTTTTCAACCTGGGCCTGTTCCCTGTCACAAACGTCCTTTCTTATTCCGTGATTTACATGGACTGCAGAAACCTGTAAGTCCAATTCCTCCTTCACATCAAGAAATAATTGTAACAGACACAACGAATCAGGGCCTCCTGACAATCCCACAAGGATCTTGTCCTCTCTTGATACAAGGCCCCGGCTTTTTACTATATCTGAAAAAACCTTTTTCAATGTGGTAAACCCTGCTTTTTCAACCATTTCTGAAAAATTATACCATACTTTTTTGTTGTAAACAACAAAAAATCCCCTGTTTTTAGGGGATTTATAGTAATCTGTTTTTTAAACACCATTAAAATATTACACTTTGAGCAATGTAATGTGCAGCACTTTCCACACTCATTCCTGTAAACATGTAGGTATCGTCTGCTTTAAAGGAGACTGTGTCCCCATCTATCGTCACCTCGAGAAAGCCTGAGTTTACAGCTGATTCATAAGCCTGCTCCGCAAAGCCCTCCTGTTTGTACTCTGTTTTACTAAAGGTATACTGATATCCTTCTTCAGAAAAGACATAAGTGATCTTCGAGCTGAAATAATCGCTTTCACCGCTTGCTACCACATTGCCGTCTTCAATGGTCACAACCATTTCAGCACCCTCAGTATTTGTGGTGGGTACATAAACATCTTCAGGCTCCTTAGGCCCGCATCCAGCAGAAAATGCCAGCACAACTATAAGTATAAGTAATAATCCTGCTTTTCTTTTCATAACCTCTCTACTCCTGTTCCTTTATATTAAAAAATCTCATACCGTTCCTTTTCGTTTCCAAAGCCACTTCCTCATAGGAAAGGCCCTTTATTTCAGCCACCTTTTGT
The DNA here is from genome assembly GCA_012511395.1 of Clostridiales bacterium. Lineage (GTDB taxonomy): Bacteria > Bacillota > Clostridia > Peptostreptococcales > Anaerovoracaceae > JAAZGD01. Next base: position 1,067 of record JAAZGD010000091.1, on the reverse strand, counting down.
GCCACATACCTTACATTGGGAGAAATGTTTTGTTGCCCCCTGAGAGGCTCAGGAGTTAAATATGGCGCATCTGTTTCAATTAAAAGGTCGGTTAAAGGCACACCTTCTGCCACCTCCCTTAAGATTCTCGCATTTTTATAAGTCACGGGCCCTGCTAAGGACACTGTGGCCCCCAGTTTAATATACTGTATTGCCTGTTCCCTGCTTCCGCTGTAACAGTGAAGCAAAACCCTTGCATCCTCTTCTGACAAAGGGCTGTTCTTTTTAGGAAACCAGGACTTTCTCTCCTTTGAGAAAGCTCCTTCTTCCTTTAAGATATCCATCACTTCTTGATGAGCATCCCTTGAATGGATAACTATGGGCATCTTAAGCTCATTTGCCAGCCTTATCTGCCTTCTGAACCAGAATCTCTGGTCTTCTTTATCTGAAAGGTTTCTGTAAAAATCCAAGCCTATTTCGCCTATTGCCTTTGCGCCTTCTTTTTGGGCAAGGGCCTTTAATAAGACGAATTCCTCTTCAGTAAAGTTCCCTGCCTCATGAGGATGACAGCCTACAATAGCATAGCACCACTTGAATCTCTGTGCATGCTTTACCGCCATATAGGAGGATTCCAGGTCGTAGCCTGCATCCATGGCATAGGAAATATCGGATTTTTCTATAATAGAAAAAAGCTCTTCTCTATCTTTATCCGTATAGCCTTCATAATTTAAATGTGTGTGAGAATCAAACAGCATATCTTCTTAAGTAACTTTATTTCCATCTTCAGCAACAGTTGTAACGAACTCATATCTTTCTTCCCCATCCACCATGTTGTCTGCAAACATCAGCATTCCCTTGGACTCCAAACCTCTCAGCTTTCTCGGTTTAAGATTGGCAACAACTATTACCTTTTTCCCTATACAGTCTTCAGGTTTGTGAGATGAGGCCACCCCTGAAATAACCTGTCTTGTTTCCGTGCCCATCTTAACCTTAAACACCAAAAGCTTATCTGCATCAGGATGTCTCTTTGCTTCCAATATAGTGCCTACTCTGAGGACTATGTTATCAAACACGTCGTATTCTATGGG
>JAAZGD010000090.1 GCA_012511395.1 Clostridiales bacterium | reverse complement strand
GGCTTATTGCAAAGTCCATGGATGCTGATTTCTATGAACTCAATGCTTCAACTCACGGAATTAAAGATTTAAGGGAAATAATTGAAAAGGCTAAAAGCGTCAATATGGGATTCTTAAAGAAGAACACCTATGTCTACATAGATGAATTTCACAGATGGAGTAAACTCCAGCAGGACAGCCTTTTGGAAGCCTTAGAAGAGGGTATTATTAGATTTATAGGGGCTACCACTGAAAACCCCTACTTTGAAGTTAATGATGCCATATTAAGCAGGGTCAGAACCATATTTGAATTCAAGCCGCTTTCAGAAGAAGACATAATGACACTTCTAAATAGGGCTTTAAATAATGAGCGAACTAAAAGGCTGTTAAAGGATGTAATTATTGAAGAAGGAGTGCTGGAAGCCATCTCTGATCTAAGTTCAGGTGACGGAAGAATAGCTTTGGACACTCTTGGCTACCTTATAGAAAACACAGAAGAATTAAACGAAATCAAGGTAGACCATGTCTTTGAAGCAATGCAGAGAAGGACCTTCTTCTACAATAAACTTGAAGATAAATATCTGCTGTTAAGCGCACTTCAAAAATCCATAAGAGGCTCAGATCCTGATGCAGCTATTCATTATCTTGTTAGGTTTTTAAAGGCTGACTCAGACTTTATGACAATCGCAAGAAGACTTCTTGTAATTGCATCTGAAGACATAGGCATGGCATACCCTGAAGCAATTTCAACAGTAACAAGCATGGTTACTGCCGCCAAAATGACAGGGCTTCCCGAAGCTGAAATCATCCTTTCTCATGCTGTAATATATTTAGCTTGTCTTCCTAAATCCAATGCCTCATATATGGCAATGCACAAGGCAAAGGAGGATCTGGAAAAATATTCAGATCTGGAGGTTCCTTTTCACTTAAGAAATGCAAGCTATGAAGGAGCAAAAGACAGAGGCTATGGAGAGGGTTACAAGTATCCTCACAGCTTTGGAGGTTACACTAAGCAGGATTACCTGCCTGAAAAGCTTATTGAGCTTAACAGAAAATATTATGAGCCTACAGATAACGGTATGGAAATAAAGTTTAAAGAATTTCTAAAAATGATCAAGGAGACTTATGACAAAGATAATAAAGACTGACCCTTGCGGATTCTGTTACGGTGTCACAAGAGCTGTAGATATTACCAATAAAACCTTGGACAGTAAAGATACCGAAATTTATTCTCTTGGAGAAATCATCCATAATAAAACTGTAACCTCCGAATTTATGAACAAGGGCTTAATAATAGCTGAAGACCTTTCAGAGGTTCCCGAAGGTGCAACTCTTATCATCCGATCTCACGGAGCTCCGAAAGCAGTTTTCACAGAAGCTGAAAAAAAGAGCATTAATATTATTGATGCCACATGCCCTTATGTTACAAGAATTCATAAGCTGGTTGAGAAAGCTGCTTTAGAAGGCAAGCAAGTAATAGTTTTAGGAGATGAGAATCATCCTGAAGTAAAAGGCATCATAGGATTTTCAAACAACCCTTACCTTATAACCGTCATAAAGAATAGGGCAGACCTTGAATCCATAAAATTGGATGAAGAAAAGGAAGCAATCTTTGTAACTCAAACCACTACGGAGAGAAAGAATTATGATGAAGTTGTATCATATTTAACTGACAAGTATCCCAACATAATAATTCATGACACTATCTGCGATGCTACTAAGGATAGACAGGAAGCAACAGCAAAACTTGCTAAAGAAGTAGACCTGATGATAGTGATTGGCGGTAAAAATAGTTCCAATTCTAAAAAGCTGGCAGAAATCGCCTCCCAGCACTGTAAAAACACCGTTTTTGTGGAGAATTTCAACGAACTT
>JAAZGD010000089.1 GCA_012511395.1 Clostridiales bacterium | reverse complement strand
CTTTTCTTGCCGCAACACATATGAGGCCGGGAGCCGATCCTGTACCGATGATAGCCAGCCTGTCTATCTCTCTAAATCTTTTCCCGTACTCATCGTACATCAGCTGAACTCCATCCTCCCATTTTTCTGTAAGAACATCAGTGGCTGCAAAATCCTGGTAGTTGGCTTTTACTGAAAGTGCCGCTTCCAACACATTGGGAGCAAAAGGCAAAGGCAGAGCGTTTACAATAAGGTCCACCCCTTCTGCAGCTTTAATAATTGAGTCCTTGTTTCTTGCATCGATTTCCACTCCTCTTGCTTTTTTCAGTTCCTTAACCAGCTCTTCTACAGCGGTATGGTCGCTGTCCGCACAGATTATTTCTGTGACCTTATCTTCTAAGTCCATGCGCCTTGCAACTGTTGAGCCTTGAGCGCCGACGCCTAAAATCATAATTTTCATTTTTCTTCCTTTCATCCTTAAAGCTTTTCTATTTTTGTTTCAACTGTAATATCAAGCTTTGCTGCTTCCTTTAAATAGTAATCTACTTGTTCTGAGTTCAACATATCTGAGGAGATCAATCCTCTCTGAGTTATTAAGTCCTTTATGAGCATCTTTGTAAAGAGAGCACCGCCTTGACCTGTTAAATACATTTCAGAAGTTAGGCCTGATTTCTCAAAGGATTCTTTAAGGCCCGGAGCAGACACGTGAGATTCCGCCTTTATCTTTGCTCCATCTTTAATACCATAAGCTTCCACTACCATAGCTCCCGTATCGGACACTAAGCCTTCTTCAATTATTTCTTTAATTTCATCGTGGTACTTAGGTGCTGCAGGTATGTGCTTTAAGACCACATCAAAAGGTGCTACCATTACGTCACCCACCTTTTCTTTTTCATGAGATAAAAGACCTGCTCTGTAAAGAGGCTTTGCGAACTCTACTCCTGCGCCTGCATATTTAAAGTAAACATTTTTTACACCTTTGAAGAACTCTTTGGAATTAAGACCAAGATGAACCGGTTCGTCATGGTCATGTTCCACGAAGACTACCTCCTCATCCAAGTAATCGTATTTTCTTGAAACGGGCAGACTGAAGGGAACTGTCTTTATCAGTTTTCCGTCAACAAAAGCCGTTGCCTCGGATGCCATATCATTCATGGCGGTAACGGGAGACCACCAGAAGGGTAAAAACCTTTTTGCTTCAACACCTTCATAAACAAAGTTATATATGGTTTCGCAGCTGTCGAAATGCTTCATTAAATCTCTTGCTACCACGCATATGAGACCCGGCGCAGAGCCTGTGGCAATAAGTGCCACTTTGCCTATCTCTTTAAACCTTCTTGCATACTCATCATAAAGAATCTTTATACCCTCTACCCAATCCTCATGTATGGCTTCTGTTGCTGCAAAGTCCTGGTAGTCGGCCTTCACCTTCAAGCATGCCTCAAGAACATTTTTACCGAAGGCAAGAGGCAAACCGTTTACAACAAGGTCAGCACCTTTAATTACCTCCATGATGCTCTTTTCACTTCCTGCGTCTACCTTTGCACCCTTCCCCTTGGTCAACTCCTTTACCAGCTCATTTACAGCCTTTTCGTCATAATCTGCGCAGATTATTTCCTTCACATTTTCATCATTGTCCATAAATTTTGCTACTGTGGAGCCTTGAGCCCCCACACCTAAAATCACTATTTTTTTCATATCTTACCTCTAAATAATTGTATTTTTGAAATATTTATACATTTATATTATAATTCTTCCTATAGGGGAATGGGACTTCACTATTGCTGTAATTTGCTTTACTTGTTGCATTGTTTAATACATGTCAGGTTATCTTTCGCAACATTCAACATGTATTATCGCAATATCTTATATGAGAGGGAAAAATGCTGCTGGAATTTACAGATTTTCAAAAGGACGTGCCTTACAGAGCCCAGTTCATTAATGTGGCCCAGGAAGACTTCCATTTTCATGATGAATTGGAAATCATTCTGGTACTTAAAGGAACTACCCACTGTAAGATTCACAATGTTTTATACAATCTTAAAGCTTCAGATGTGCTTATTGTAGATACTACAGATATGCACAGAATTTTTGGTACTTCAAAGGATGCCATTATTTTAAGCATGCATATCGATGTAGAATTTTTTCTCGACCTTTATCCCAGCATAGATTACATGATTTTTGCCTGCGAGGATTACAGCAAAACTTCCTCCCTGAAATATAGGGACCTGCAGAAAAAAGTGTCGGTTTTAAAAAGCAATATTGCAAAGACGGCT
>JAAZGD010000088.1 GCA_012511395.1 Clostridiales bacterium | reverse complement strand
TCCTGGCAGTTCCTTCAGAGGGTGAATTTCTTAAAGCTGCAGTTTGGTCCACACCGGGCTTTCTTGCTAAAAGCTGGGAGGAACCGCCGCCGTCAAGATTCCATGCCTCTTCACAACCAAGCTCGATCATATGATATGCCAGCTCCTCTATGGTAAGTCCGTTTCCCACATTAGCCTGTCTGCCGTCGGAAACATACATCACCACCTGCCCGTCGCTTTTTACCCCCATTGCAGTTCTTGGGTTAACGTTAGTGCCGGAAGTAACTATTCTGTTGTTCTCAACTATTTGATGGTAAAGTCCGAAGCCTTCCTTGACCTCGGCAAGTTCTCCCAGAGTATCCTCTACGGAAATAACTATTTCATCCCCCGGCTTAATGTTTAAAACATCGTTGTAGCCGTTGCTGCCTTTTCCAAAGGACAGCACCAACTCTCCTTTTGAAACAGGAGTTCCTCCCTTATTTGATATCTTCTTTACAACTCCCAGTATTTCTTTATCTACAGAGAGTTCATCATCCTCTGCCTCAATTACTATTTCCAGTTTTTCCCCTTTGGTCCCCGTGTAGGCTCCATAATTTTTATTATAAAGGAATACGCCGCCTCCACCGCCGTCCTGCACATTAAAGAAGGATATACTCCCTTTTATTTCAGGGCGATCCAAAGCCTCATAGGAATACTTAAGGCCCACGGTTTTCATGGCAATATTGTTGTCTTCATCAAAGGTAATAATTCTGTCGGACTGATATCCCGAAGTTATAATATTTCCATCATGAATAACCGTTCCTCTTGGTGAATTGGAGGCAGTATCAAAAATATCTCCATTAATAGCGGCCACTACTTTATAGCCCATCTGTTCCACCTTGGAGACCATGGTCTCCAGGGTGTAGGACCCACTCACATCTCCTGAGAAAACAAAGGGTTTAAGGCCGCTTCTTTCTAGGTCGCTTATAACAGTATAGGACTTGACCAGCCCTCTTTTACTGTTATCGCCTGTATATTCCTGATACATTGTATTTTTAAATATTTCATATCCTGATTCCAGATTTACATATCCAAATCCTTCATGATAAGCAAAGACCGGTAATGTGGCAATGACTAAAAGGAAGATTATAATCGCCGCTGTTATTCTTTTCATCCCTTTTCCCTTCTGCTGTTCATTTCGTTTAAAAGGCTCCTCTTTACAGGAGCCCGCTTTTAAAGCATATTTATAAATTTATTATATCCTCTATGCATGTTTTGCATATGACCGTCTCATGAGATCTGCCATCTTTATCCTTCGCATTGTAGGTTACAAGATTCTCTTCAGAGTTGCAAAAGACACAATGGTCCTGATACTTTTTAATCACTATGCTGTCACCTGTAAAATAAAATTCCACCTTTTGCTCATTGGCCAATCCCAGCTCCTTTTTCATTTCAGCCGGCAGCACCACTCTTCCAAGTTTGTCTATCCTCCTGACCATGCCACTGTCTTTTTTCATTTATCCCCTTCCTCCCTTTAAATTTATTCTTTGTCCTCTTCCAGACTGTCAATTATAAGTTTAACAAAGGTATGAGAACCTGTTTTCACAAAGGAGCTGAACTTTGACACTTGACGGTCAAAAGCATTTTCACCTTTTGGATTCAATTCTTCCTCTGTAAAAATATCCTCGAGCCTCAGCTTCCCCTCCTTTTCCTGTTCCTTCACAAAGGGAGGAACGAAATCCGATTCCAGGCTTTCCTGTTCTTCTCCCTTTACTTCTTTCTCTTCATTTGTTGAAGGGACCTCCTTTGGTTCCTCCTGCCTCTTATGGTCTACAAACTCAGAAACAAGCTCCAGGAATTCTTCAAAGTGCAAAGGTTTCTCATATCTTCCCACAAAGGATACTTCTCTATTATTTGGAAATTCCACTGAAACAAACCAACCGTCCCCATCATAAGAAGGGAAGTCATACATCTCTTCCCACTGGAAAACACCTAAGTTCTTCAATGCCTGAAGAAACTTTTCCCAAAGAAAACTGGGGATTAAATAAGTGTCGCTGGATATACCTCTACCTGCCCGCACCTTGTAAAAATCCGGAGTTTCGCCTCTTTCAATTT
>JAAZGD010000087.1 GCA_012511395.1 Clostridiales bacterium | reverse complement strand
GCCTTAAAGAAGATCTCCAGTCCTTCTGCTTTAGTAAAAAGAGATGGAAGGCTTATGGAAATCGACGCCGGCTTACTGGTTCAAGGGGACATAGTAATATTGGAAGCAGGAAGAAGGGTGCCTGCTGATTTAAGACTTATAGAGACTGTTCACTTAAAAATTGATGAATCCCTTCTAACAGGGGAGTCAGTCCCTTCAGAAAAGGATGCAGACTTTGTACTTTCAGAATCTAAAGAAGGTATGGACAGATTAAATATGGCATTTATGTCTACTTCCTGTGTATACGGCAGAGGCCAAGGTGTGGTTGTGGCCACAGGTATGGAAACGGAAGTAGGTAAAATTGCGGCTATATTAGGTATGCAGGAAACCCAGAGGACGCCTTTACAAAAGAGACTGTATGAGCTGGGGAAATTTTTGGGGATTCTGGCACTTTTTGCTTGTGGTGTTTTCTTCTTGACAGGCATACTTCAAGGCAGAGATGTTTTTACCATGCTTTTAACTTCCATTGCTCTTGCAGTTGCAGTAATACCTGAGGGCCTTCCTGCAATAATTACTATTGTGTTAGCTTTAGGTGTACAAAGAATGGTGAAGATAAATACTATTGTGAGAAAACTTCCTGCAGTAGAGACTCTTGGAGCAGTTACAATAGTCTGCTCTGATAAGACAGGAACACTGACTCAAAATAAAATGACTGTCATGAGAACCTTTGGCGAAGAGGATACTTTAATAAAGGGAATGGTTCTTTGCAATGATGGAATCATAAGAGATGGAGAAAGCTTCGGGGATCCTACGGAAACTGCACTTCTTGTGTACGGTGAAAAGAACGGCATATACAAGGAAGAGCTAGAAAGCCAGCTTAGGAGAATTAATGAAAAAAGCTTTGATTCAGTCAGAAAAATGATGACCACTGTTCATGAAAATAAGGATGGAGACATTATTTCCTTTACTAAGGGTGCCACTGACCAGATTTTGAAGTACTGCTCTCACTATGTTATTGGCACTGAAACATTTCCCCTGACAGACAGAGAAAAAGAAAAAATTTTAGAGCAAGCATCATCTATGGCAAAGGACGCTTTAAGAGTTCTTGCCCTTTCCTATAAACTAAGGGACTATAATGCTCAGGAAGAGGATATGGTATTTGTAGGTTTAATGGGGATGATAGATCCTCCAAGACCTGAAGCTAAAGAAGCCATCAGACTGTTTACAGAAGCAGGCGTTAAGACTGTAATGATAACCGGAGACCACAAGGATACAGCCCTTAGCATAGGAAAACAACTTGGACTTATAGATGACGAAGGGATGTGCATGACAGGAGATGAGCTTGGTGCTTTAAGCCAGGAGGAACTGAACGATGTAATAATGGATTATAAGATTTTCGCCAGAGTTTCACCTTCACATAAAGTGACGATAGTTAAAGACTTTCAATCAAGAGGCCATATAGTATCTATGACAGGAGATGGTGTAAATGATGCACCTTCTTTGAAGGTTGCGGATATAGGCGTTGCCATGGGCATATCAGGGACGGACGTTGCTAAAGGTGCTTCAGATATGATACTGACAGATGATAATTTTGCCACCATAGAAAAGGCTATTGAAGAGGGCAGGAATATATACGGCAATATTAAAAAGGCAGTGCTATTCCTTCTGTCTTCAAATTTTGGCGAAATACTTACCATGTTTACGGCGATTATTCTGGGGCTGGCTGCACCTTTAAGGGCAGTCCATATTTTATGGACAAATTTAATAACAGATTCACTTCCTGCTCTTGCTTTGGGAGTTGATCCTAAAAACAGTCATCTGATGAAGGAAGAACCAAGGGATCCTAATGAAAGTATTTTTGCAAACGGCGGGTATATTTTAACATTGACCTTTGGTGCTGTTATTGCGGCAGTAACCTTAACTGCATTTCTCATTGCACCAACCGGTGACATTCTAAAAGCTCAGACTTATGCCTTTACAGTTTTGGCAGTATCTCAGTTATTTAATGCAGTTGGTATGAGAGACATAAATAAATCAGTTTGTAAAATGAATCATAAAGAAAATCCTATGATGATTGTGGCATTTTTTACAGGGCTGTTACTTCAAATACTTGTAACAGAAGCAGGATTCCTAAATGGAATATTTG
>JAAZGD010000010.1 GCA_012511395.1 Clostridiales bacterium | reverse complement strand
GTACCTGTCTATAGCCTCATCATATGTAAGCCTTGGGATGGGAGTCTTTATATCCACATCCATAACATCCTTCATTAATTTTTTGATAAAGCCCTCCTGAATTAAAAGAACATCCTCTATGTCTACAAAGGACATCTCCAAATCTATTTGAGTAAACTCAGGCTGCCTGTCTGCTCTTAAGTCCTCATCTCTGAAGCACTTCACTATCTGCATGTATCTGTCAGTTCCTGCCACCATTAAAAGCTGCTTAAACATTTGAGGCGATTGAGGCAAAGCATAAAACAATCCGGGATTAACTCTTGAAGGCACCAGGTAATCCCTTGCGCCCTCAGGGGTGGGCTTTATGAGCATAGGCGTTTCAACCTCCGTAAATCCCATACTTTTATAGTATTCCCTGGTCACAGCCGTAATTTCATGTCTGAACTTAAGATTCTCCTGCATCTTATATTTTCTCAAGTCAAGATATCTGTATTTAAGCCTTAAATTTTCGTCTGCATTATCATCATCCTTAATATAGATGGGAGGTGTTTCAGCCTCTGAATAAACAGTGAGTTCTGAAACCCTTATCTCGATTTCACCTGTGGGAAGTTCAGTATTTTTTGACTGTCTTTCCACCACCGTACCTGCCACCCCTATTACATATTCGCTTTTAAGACTTTTGCTCTTTTCTAAAAGCTCCTTATCTAAAGTATCATCAAAGAGCAGCTGCACTATTCGCATTTTATCCCGTAAATCCACAAAGACTAAACCACCTTGATCTCTCATCTTTGAAACCCAGCCGTTTAATACAACCTCCCGAGAAAGATCCTCAAGGCTTAATTCAGCACACATATCAGTTCTTTTTAATACTTTCATTCTTCTCCCTCTACATTCTTATTTTAAATAATCCTTCAGCATCTCAAAGGAAACTTTTGTTTGTGTACCTGTTACCATATCCTTTATAGATACTTCATTTTGAGAAAGCTCTTCCTCACCTATGATGGCTACCCTTTTCACATTCAATCTGTCAGCGTATTTCAGCTGTCCCTTTATGTTCCTGGACATGGTATCCATCAAAATCGAGAACCCTTCTTTCCTTAATTCATGGGACAACTTAAGGGCAACGTCCCTTCCTTCTTCCCCTATAAAGGCTATGAACAAGTCTGTCTCGCTGGGTTCAGGGATTATTACACCGTTAACCTCCATTACAAGGAGCAGTCTTTCTATTCCCATGCCAAAGCCTACTCCCGGTATGGGAGGGCCGCCCAGTTCCTCAATCAGATAGTCGTATCTTCCTCCGCCGCAAACTGTCCCTTGAGCCCCAATGCTGTTTGTAACAAACTCAAAGGCAGTTTTCGTATAGTAGTCAAGACCTCTTACAATGCCCGGGTCCACAGTGAAGGGAATTTCGTAGGAGTCAAGATTATTCTTAACTGAAATAAATGCGGCTTCACATTCCTCACACAGGTAATCCAGCATAACAGGTGCCCCCTTAACCTGCTCCTGACAGATTTCGCTTTTACAGTCAAGAATTCTCATGGGGTTCTTCTCATATCTTGCCTTGCATGTAGAACAAAGCTTTTCATATTTCGGGTTTAGAAATTCCCTTAGTTTTTCTCTGTAAATATTTCTGCAGGAAGGACAACCTATGCTGTTAATTCTAAGCTCTACGTCCTTTATGCCCATTTCATTTATAAAGTCAAAGCCTAAAGCCATTACCTCGGCATCTGCCATCATGTTGGTGGTACCAAATATTTCTATTCCAAACTGATGAAACTCTCTAAGCCTTCCGGACTGTGGCTTTTCATATCTGAAGCATGGTATATCGTAGTAATATTTACTGGGTTGAACCTCTACGTACTGTTTATGCTCAACAAAAGCTCTTGCCACAGGAGAAGTGCCCTCCGGCCTTAAGGTAATGCTTCTGTTTCCGTAATCCATAAAGGTATACATCTGTTTTTCCACAATGTCCGTAGTGTCACCTACACCTCTTTGAAACAGCTCTGTATGCTCGATAACAGGAGTTCTGACCTCCTTAAAGCCGTATCTATCGCAAATTTCGGCAAAAGCTTTTTCAACATAGTGCCATTTGTAAACTTGTTGGGGAAAAATGTCCTTGGTGCCCTTGGGAGCAAGTATTACCATAATTAAACCTCCGAAAACAATTTAGTTGTTTTTCTTTCTATCATCTCATCAATTCTATCTATATACAGTCTAAAGTCGCTGACATTGGGTATTCTCAAAAGCCTGTCCTCTTCTTCAAAATATGCTTTGCTGATACCTGCTGCGCCTAATGCCACTACCCTCTGGTGTTCTTCCATAATCCTGATGTTGTAAAGGCTGTGATAGCCCTTAAGGCTGTAGCCTGTATTTTCCTGGGAGCCTGCCTGATTCTTCTGTCTGTAAAGGTAGTATGGAAAATATCCCTTCTCAGTTAAAAGCCCATTGCTGCTCTCAATCATTTTTTCTGTAATGCTACCCATTACCTTGTGATATCC
>JAAZGD010000086.1 GCA_012511395.1 Clostridiales bacterium | reverse complement strand
TGTAATGCTGCTTTTACCTATTCTCACAGTTTATACAACAAAGCTTATGGATAAAACTCACCATAGGAATTTCATACCTCCCTTTACAAAGTTCAGCCGCTTTGTTATGAGAGTCTGCATTCCCTTATCCATAGTGTTCTTTCTTTTAATAGCCCCCAGCTACTTTGCCCAGTCCGAAAACCAGTTCATATACGGCTCATCAGGGATCCATGCAGAAGGCTCACAGCTTGAACTTGATGCCAAGGAAATAGGAGAGGTTTTCGGGGAGAAACAACAGATGGTAATAATAATACCCGGTGGAGATATCAGTAAGGAAGCCCTGCTCTCAGACAATTTAAAAGCTTTACCAAATATAGATACGGTGATCTCCTATTCGGGAACGGTGGGGGTTACTATCCCTCAAGGCTTTCTGGAAAAGGAACAGAAGGAACAATTTATAAAAAAAGGGAAGACAAGAATAATCCTGTATGCTGATGCAGATGATGAAGGAGATGAAAGCTTTGCACTGGTTGAGATGATACGGAAAACAGTTGAAAAACAATATGGCGACGACTACTACCTTCTTGGTCAAAATGTAATAAACTATGATTTAAAGGATACCATTGTGAAGGATGGACCAAGGGTAAGCGGAGCTGCAATCATTGCCATAGGAATGGTCCTGCTCATAACCTTCAGAAGCTTTTCTATTCCTTTCATATTGCTGTTAACTATTGAAGGGGCAGTGTGGATCAACCTGGGGATTCCCTACTTTCTGGGAAAGAGTTTAAACTACGTAGGGTTTTTAATAATTAGCTCAGTGCAGCTTGGAGCTACAGTAGACTATGGAATACTATTGGCAAGCCACTATATGAGATTTAGAAAAACCCTGGAGAAAAAAGAGGCCATGAGAAGGACTTTGGAGATATCCGCTGTGTCCATATTGACACCTGCCAGCATATTAGCTATAGCTACTCTTATCCTTGGAATAATTTCCACAAATGGAATTATCAGTGAGCTTGGCCTTATGCTTGGAAGAGGCGCCTTAATCTCGGCGGGCATGGTGCTTATGTTTTTACCGGCATTGTTGTTAATATTTGATAAAGCAATTGAAAAAACCACATATAAAAGTAATTTTCTTAAAAGGCAAGAGGGAGAAAGACTATGAAAATTGAGAAAAACATGAAGATGGAGAGGATTAAAAGAGGGCGGATTATGTTTTCCCTTCTATTAACAGTTTCATTATTTTTCTCGGGGCTGTCCCTGGGCTTTGCAGATACTGACAACATTCCTAAAGAAGAAACTGTCTATTCAACCTTGTTTGAAAACGGAGGGGTAAATGAAATTTTTGTGGTAAACGGCTTTTCTTTATCGGAAGATAGAGAGATTGAAGATTACGGAGATTACTCTGCCGTAAGAGAGCTGACTCAAAAGACAAAGATTTATAAAGAAGGAGATCGGTTAACTATAGAAGGTAAGAAGGGAAAGTTCCATTATGAGGGGACCCTTAAGAGCAAAGATCTCCCATGGCTTATTGATATAAAGTATTTTCTTGACGGAAAAGAAAGGACTGTAAAAGAGCTGGAAGGTAAATCAGGCCATTTAAAAATCAATTTAAAAACCGGTAAAAATCCAAAGGTTAAGGGAGGGTTTTTCGAAAGCTACACCTTGCAGGTAATGTTCACTTATGATCCTGAAAAAACAGAAAATGTTGCGGGAAAAGGTGCGACATTTTTAAACAGCGGGACGAAAAAGCAGGCTCTTTTTACAGTGATGCCGGGTAAAGCAGGGAACATTACATTAAGCCTTGATGTAAAGGATTTTGAAATGGAAGGAATTCTAATAAACGGAATCCATATGGATATGGACTTTGATGTTGACATTGATTCTGAAATGCAAGAAAAAATTGATGAATTGAAGGATGGAGTTATTGAGCTTGACGATGGAGTGATTGAGCTTGAGGACGGCATTATAGAATTTAAGGACGGAACGGAAGAATTAAGGGATGGCGTCTTTGACTTAAGAAAAGGTATAAGAGACTTTGACAAGGGTGTGGGGGAATTATCAAAAGGATTAAAGGAACTTAATAAAAACAGTGAATCTCTCGTTTCAGGTGCAGGCACCATTTTCCTTAACACCTTGACACAAGTACACAGTCAGCTTTCTGAAGGTGGCATAAGCCTTCCTCCTCTTACAGGAAGTAATTATGAAGCTGTTCTTGAAGGTGTAATTTCAGGCGCAAGGCAAGCGGCTATAGACGCTGCTCTGAAAACTGTGGAAGACAGTATCAGGTCAACCATTACCACTTCCTATGGCGCCTTTATGACACCTGAACAGATAGAAGTTGAAGTTGTATCACAGATGGAAGCTTTTAGGGAAAGCCCCGGCTATGAAGCTTTAGTTTCCGGGGTTGATGCTGTTCTTGCAACTGATCTTGCTTATCAAGGAATGAAAGCATCTTTAACTGAAGCAAAGACTCAGCTTAAAGGTCTTGATGATTTTAGAAAAGGCGTAGGTGAATATACTAAAGGTGTTTCAGAGATTGCAAAAGGTGCTGTTAAGCTTGAAGACGGAAGCTTTGAACTAAAGGATGGGATATATGAGCTTTATGATGGAACCATTGATCTTTACGATGGCGCTATTGAACTGATGGACGGCATAATTGAAATGGCTGACGGAACTAAAGAGTTCAGAGAGAAAACCCATAATCTTGAAGGCGATATGAAGGATATGATAAAGAAGAGAATAGATAAAATGCTGGGCAGAAACATTAAAACATCATCCTTCGTATCTGATAAGAACAAAAACACTGAGCTTGTGCAGTTTATTATTAAAACAGATGAGATAAAAATACCGGAAATAGAAATGGAAAAGGAGCTTGAGAAAAAGGAACTGACTTTATTTGAAAAGATTAAACAACTGTTTATGAAAATGATTAAGAGAGGGTGACAGTACATTTTTATGAGATTTTGATGTATAATAATATATTGCACACGTCTTAATTATTTATTCTGGAGAAAAGGATGGAAACAGGTATCATAAGCCAGATTCTGCTGATCATATGCTTAGTGATTTTGTCCGCATATTTTAGCGCAACAGAAACGGCTTTTACATCTGTAAATAAGATACGTTTAAAAAACCTTTCAGCTTTAGGAAATAAAAGGGCAAAAAAGGTTTTAAAACTGCTGGAGGATT
The DNA here is from genome assembly GCA_012511395.1 of Clostridiales bacterium. Taxonomy (GTDB): domain Bacteria; phylum Bacillota; class Clostridia; order Peptostreptococcales; family Anaerovoracaceae; genus JAAZGD01. Next base: position 4,290 of record JAAZGD010000086.1, on the reverse strand, counting down.
ACGACAGATTGCTTTCCACAGTATTAGTGGGGAACAATCTTGTAAATATTGGGGCTACAGCCGTAGCCACAGTTCTTTTCATTTCCATTATGAAGGAACATGGAGCCATAGCAGCTACCATAGTGATTGCATTTGTAATTTTAATCTTCGGCGAAATTAGTCCCAAGACCATGGCCAAGGAAGCCCCTGAGAAATTCGCCATGGCATCTGTTCCTTTAATCTCTTTTCTTATGAAGGTGCTGACACCTTTAACCTGGTTTTTCAATCTGTTTAAGGAAGCCTCCCACAAGCTGTTTAAGGTAAAGGACGATATGCAGATAACGGAGGAAGAGCTGTTGATCATGGTGGAAGAGGCCGAAACGGAAGGTGCAATAGATAATGAGCAAGGTGAACTCATATCTAATGCCATAGAATTTTATGAGCTTGAAGCCTACGATGTGCTTACTCCAAGAGTTGATGTAATCGCAATAGACGAGGAAATGACAAAGGATGAGATTGAAAACCTGTTTTTCACAACAGGGTTTTCAAGACTCCCTGTGTATAAAGAAAATCTTGATCACGTTTTAGGCGTGCTGAACCAAAAGGATTTCCACAATTACATTCTTAAGTCTAAAAAAGGGATAGCCCAGCACATAAAACCTGTAGTCTTTGTTTCAGGCTCCATTAAGATCGCCGTTCTTCTGAAGAAAATGCAGAAGGTTAAAACTCATATAGCCGTAGTTGTAGATGAGTATGGAGGTACAGAAGGCCTTGTTACCATGGAGGACATCATAGAAGAGCTGGTGGGGGAAATATATGACGAACACGATGAAGTGACAGATGAGGAAGTGAAGCCTCTTGATGACGGCAGTTATCTTGTTCAAGGCTATACCAACCTGGAAAAGTTTTTGGATATATTTGATGTGGAGCTTGATACTACAGTTACCACAGTTAATGGATGGGTTTGTATGGCTTTGGATCATTTGCCAAGAGTAAATGATTACTTTGAGGAAACCATAGAGGATTACTTGTTTAAGGTAACTGTTACAAAGGCAGATGAAAAAAAGGCTCTTGAGGTAATAGCCTTTGCAGAAAAGGTAGTTAAAGAGGATGAGGATGAAAGCTAAAGGAGAAACATGGGATTTTTAGAGAAAGTATTTGGCGATTTAAATGAAAAGGAAGTGAAGAAGCTTTCTTCCCTTGTGGAAGAAATTGAGGCTCTAGATGACTTTATGCAGAGCCTTTCAGATTCTGAGCTTAGGGATAAAACTGAGGAGTTTAAAAACAAACTTTCAGAAGGGGCAGAGCTTGATGATATCCTGCCTGAAGCCTTTGCTGTCTGCAGAGAGGCGGCGTTTAGGTCCATAGGGCTTAAGCATTTTAAGGTTCAGCTAATCGGCGGAATAGTGCTTCATCAGGGAAGAATTGCAGAGATGAAGACAGGTGAAGGAAAGACTTTGGTGGCCACACTATCTGCATATTTAAATGCTCTTACGGGAAAGGGAGTTCATATAGTTACGGTGAACGATTACCTTGCAAGAAGAGACAGGGAATGGATGGGGCAGATTTACGAGTTTCTTGGCCTTACAGTAGGCTGTATTGTCCATGGCATATCCCAGGAAGAGAGAATAGAAGCATATAAAGCCGATATTACTTATGGCACCAACAACGAATTCGGTTTTGATTACTTAAGGGACAATATGGTGATATATGAGGAGCAGCTTACACAAAGAGAGTTAAACTATGCCATCATAGACGAGGTGGATTCCATCTTAATCGATGAAGCAAGAACACCTCTTATTATTTCAGGCCAGGGAGAAAAATCCACAGACCTTTATGAAAAGGCGGACAAGTTCGTAAGAACCTTAAGGATAGAAAGTGATTTCACAGTTGAAGAAAAGGATAAAGCCGTGTCCCTTACAGAAGTAGGGGTGACAAAGAGTGAAAGGTATTTTTCCATAGAAAACTTTTCAGACCCTGAGAATATGGAAATTAACCACCACGTTCATCAGGCACTTAAAGCAAGAAATCTTATGAAGAGAGATATCGATTACATCGTTAAAGACGGCGAAATCGTAATAGTAGATGAATTTACAGGAAGGCTTATGTTTGGAAGAAGGTATTCAGACGGGCTTCATCAGGCAATCGAGGCGAAGGAGGGCGTTCTTGTAAGGTCGGAATCAAAAACTCTGGCCACCATAACTTTGCAGAATTATTTCAGAATGTATCAGAAGCTAGCAGGAATGACGGGAACTGCGAAAACTGAGGAAAACGAATTCAGAGATATTTATAACATGGACGTTGTAGTTATTCCTACAAACATGCCTGTTCAAAGGCAGGATTTTGATGATGCAGTTTACTCCACTGTCCCCGGGAAATTTAAGGCTATTGCAGACAGAGTTAAAGAGATTCATGAAACGGGGCAGCCTGTTTTAGTAGGTACAATTTCCATTGAGCGCTCGGAGATAATCAGTGAGATGCTTAAAAGAAGAGGTATCAAACACAACGTTTTAAATGCAAAGCACCACGAAAGCGAAGCTCAGATCATTATGGAGGCAGGCAGGGAAGGTGCAGTGACTATAGCAACAAACATGGCGGGAAGAGGAACGGACATAGTTTTAGGGGGTCATGATGCAGGGAAGGCAGAGAAAGAGAAAGTGATTTCCCTTGGAGGCCTTGCAATAGTGGGGACGGAAAGACATGAGTCAAGAAGAATAGACAATCAGCTAAGAGGTCGTTCAGGGAGGCAAGGTGACCCCGGTCAATCCCAGTTCTTCATATCCTTGGAAGATGATTTAATGAGACTTTTTGGCGGTGAAAGGATTCAGAATATCGTTACAAAGCTAGGTGTAGAAGAAGGAGATGTAATTGAAGCAGGAATGCTTTCAAGGTCCATTGAGAATGCTCAGAAGAGAGTTGAGGGAAGAAACTTCAGCATAAGAAAATATGTGCTCCAGTACGATAATGTTATGAACAAGCAGAGAGAGATTATTTACGGAGAGAGACTTAAGGTTCTCATGGGTGAAAATCTTCGCTCCTATATTTTAAACATGCTGAAGGACCTTATAGATGAAGTGGTGGACCCTGTAACTGTAGCTTCAAGGTTTGCAGAGGAATGGGACTTTGAAAGAATAGAGGAAGGCCTTAAAGGTATCAGCCCATCATATAGCCAGAAAAAGTACACAAAGGATGAAATCCTTGACCTTACAGAAGACGGATTAAAGGAAGATATCATTAATAAATTTGAAAAGCTTTATGAAGAAAAAGAAGAAGAAATCGGCGAAGAGAGAATGAGAGAAATCGAGAGGATGATTCTCATTAGAGTTGTAGACAATAAATGGATGGACCATATCGATGCCATGGACCAGTTAAAAAGCGGTATAGGCTTAAGAGCTTTAGGACAACAAGACCCTGCGGCAGCATACTCTAACGAAGGCTTTGATATGTTTGAGCTGATGATTGAATCCATTAAGGAAGATACTGTAAAGTTCTGCTTCAACGTTACTGTAAAGACTACATCTGAGAGAAAAGAAATCCTTAGAGCAGATGAAGAGAGAAAAGACGACTTTGTAGATCAAGGCGGTCAAGACGGCTCAGGGGCAGTTAGAGTACATCAGGATGTAGATGTGAGACAAAGAGAAGAAGTGGTTGAGAGAGAAAAGAAGCAGACCACATATCAAAGAGAAGGTAAAAAGGTGGGGAGAAACGACCCCTGCCCTTGCGGCTCAGGAAAGAAGTATAAGAATTGTTGCGGCAGAAGCGCCGATATACAAAACAATTAAAGGAGTAATAAGAAGATGCTTGTGGATATAGAGCTTATTAAAAATGATATGGGCAAGGCTTTTGAAATGTTGAAGGAAACAGGAGACTCTCTTTGACGTACTTAAGCTTGAGAAGAGAAAGGCGGAACTTTTAAAGGAAATTGAAGAACCTGGATTCTGGGACAGCCCTGAAAAAGCCTCTGTTATATTAAAGGAAAACAAGAGCATTGACAGGAAGCTCACTGAATACGAAAGTCTTAAGGAACAGCTTTCTGATTTATCAGTGCTTTTAGATTTGGCAATTTCTGAAGAGGATGAAAGCCTTACAGATGAGATTAAGGAAGCCTATGAAGCTTATTTAAATGAATCAGAAGCTATAAGGTTAAAGGCCCTCCTTCACGGGACCTACGATGAAGCAGGAGCCATTCTTAGCCTCCATGCAGGAGAGGGAGGAAAGGATGCCCAAGACTGGACGGAAATGCTGATGCGTATGTATGGAAGATGGGCAGAGGATAAAGGGTACAAGGTTAACATTACCGATATTCAGTAT
>JAAZGD010000085.1 GCA_012511395.1 Clostridiales bacterium | reverse complement strand
TCTATCCACATGAATGCACATGCCAAACCCAAGGGCGCTTGCTCCTGAATAGACACCGTACACAACGCCTCTTTCATCAAAAACAGGGCCGCCTTCCTGGCCTTTAACTCCCGAATTCTCAATCTCTATTCCCACAATGCCTCCGGGCCCTCCCACAAGCCTCGTTATCATACCTGACAGCGGAAACCTCGGAGTGATTGCGCCTCCTTCCTTGTGCCACATGATATCATCCTTTTCTTCATCATGGAAGTAATTCTTAAATTCAGGGAAAGGAAAGCCCAGCCTACACAACATCTTCCCTGGCTTTGCATCACTTCCAGAGCCTGCAAAAACACAAGGCCTGCTGTATCCTGTTCTCTCATAGCCTTCAAAGTGAATGAGGGCTAAATCCAGGGTGGTATGAAGCTTACACTGAACGCCTTTAATAACATCAACACAGCCTACAAAGTTTACCTTTAGCTGTGCCACAGAATCCTTGCCGTACCCGCAAGAAGATGCCAGACTCTCAACCTCTTCTTGAGAAACTGTCTTTGTCTTCTCTGAAAACTCAGCATATTTTTTGTCAATGTTACTTGCATCAAGGAAAATTTTAGCCACAGCCTTTGTGGTAACTGCCCACGCATCCTCATTAACAAAGAAAATAGTGGCAGATCCCGGGATTATCTCCTTATGACCGTACCTTCTTAAAATTGTAAATATAGGTCTTGTATAATTTCCGGCTATTTCAATGGCCTGCTGAAACATAATTTTCTCCTTTTTAGCCCTTAAATTATACCATAACCACCGATACTGCCGCAAACACCATGTTTAATAATGTAACCTTCAGGGCATAAAACAATTACCATCAACATTTCCTAATTACAAAGAAGATACCTCTTTACTTAAGCTAAGGAGGTATTTTCTATTTAGCCTCCTCTTATGTTGCAATTACTCTATTTCTTCTATATAGTATATCTATTATTCATATAATTAATGAAAGGAGGGCATCAATGGACAGTAATTATAAATTTGATACGCTCTGTGTCCAAGCAGGATACAAGGCAGACAAGGGGGCACCTCAAGTGATGCCCATCGTTCAGAACACCACATACAGATATTATGAAGCGGAAGATGTTGCTAAACTCTTTGATTTAGAGTCAGGGGATTACATGTACTCAAGACTTGGTAACCCTACTGTTTCAACACTAGAAAAGCATATGGCAGCCTTAGAGGGAGGAACAGCGGCAGTTGCAGCTTCTTCTGGTCAAGCAGCCACCCTTATGACTATTTTAACTTTAGCGGAAAAAGGTGACCATATAATTTCATCCTCACAAGTATACGGAGGCACCTATAATCTCTTTGCAGTTACCTTAAAGAAACTAGGTATAGACTTTTCCTTTATAGACACAACATCAAAGGCTGAAGATATTGTAAAGATGGCAACTCCTAATACGAAAGCTATCTTTGCGGAAACCTTGGCAAATCCTGCCCTTAAGGTTTTAAACTTTAAAGAATTTAAGGAAGCGGCTAACAAGCTAGGAGTACCACTTATCATTGACAACACCTTAGCAACTCCTTATCTTACAAAGCCCATACTTCACGGTGCAGATATAGTCCTTCACTCAACTACTAAGTTTTCAGACGGTCACGGCACAAGTGTAGGTGGAATAGTAATAGAAGCAGGTAACTTTGACTGGGGTAAGAGCCATAAGTTCCTAAGCCTTACAACACCTGATGAAAGCTACCACGGTTTAAACTTCTATGAGAAGTTTGGCGATACTGCTTTCTCAACTAAACTTAGAGCAACTATGTTAAGAGACTTAGGAGGCGCCATGAGCCCCATGAATGCATTCTTAACACATCAAGGTCTAAAAACTCTTCACTTAAGAATGGAGCGTCATACAGAAAACGCTTTAAAGCTTGCTGAGTTTTTAAATAATCATAATAAAGTAGACTGGGTAATTTACCCAGGATTAAAAACAGATCCTTCCTATAACTTGGCTTCTATGTACATGCCTAAGGGCGCTGGTGGCGTCCTTAGCTTCGGAGTACATGGAGGAAGAGAGAAGGGAGAAATCCTTTTAAGAAACCTCAATCTTTCAAGTCTCGTAGTTCATGTGGGAGATATAAAGACATCAGTCTTACATCCTGCAAGCACCACCCACAGACAGATGACAGAAGAAGAACAAGTTAAAGCCGGCATAAGCCCTGAGCTTATCAGAGTATCTGTCGGTATTGAAGATATAGAGGATATAATAGAGGATTTCGACAAGGCGCTTTCCTCCCTCTAGGAAGGATAAATAAAAATGCCAATTATAATACCAAATGACCTGCCGGCAGCAGGTACACTAAAAGATGAAAACATCTTTATCATGCACGAAAAAAGGGCTGAAACTCAAGACATCAGACCTTTAAAAATAGTAATAGTAAACTTAATGCCTACAAAGATTCAAACGGAAACTCAATTAGCAAGAGTACTTGCTAACTCACCTCTTCAGGTGGAGCTTACCCTTTTAAGAATGGATGCTCACGACTCAAAGAACACTTCCGAAGAACATCTTTCCACCTTCTATAAAACCTTTGATGAAATCGTAAACAAACGATATGACGGCATGATCCTTACAGGTGCTCCTGTAGAGAACCTAAAATTTGAAGAAGTGGACTATTGGCATGAACTAACAGAGCTATTTGAATATGCTAAAACCAATGTCTACAGCTCCATGTTTATCTGCTGGGGAGGACAAGCTGCATTAAACTATTACTACGATATAAAGAAGTACCCCGTTTCAAAGAAAGTCTTTGGGGTATTTGAACACAAGGTAACAAGACCTTTAAACCCTCTCATGAGAGGCTTCGATGAGTGCTTCTACGCACCTCACTCAAGACATACCACCATCAGAAAAGAAGATGTGGAAAAAGTTCCTGAGCTTAGAATATTAGCTGAATCAGAAGATGCCGGCCTTCATATGCTGGCAACAGATAACGGCAGACAAATATTCATCCTAGGCCACCAGGAATATGACAAAGACACCCTCTATAACGAATACATGAGGGATGTAAATAAAGGCCTTGAAATAGAAGTGCCAAAAAATTACTTTCTAAATGATGACCCCAAAAAGGAAATACTCTTTAGATGGAGAAGCCATGCCAGCCTACTATTCTCAAACTGGCTCAACTACTATGTCTATCAGGAGACACCTTACGATTTGTCGAAACTGTAAACAGCAGGTTCGTAGCGGGTGGCAGGATGCGACCTTAGGTAAAGCTGTATGGGTCCTGAAAACAAACTGATTCAAGGTTATAGTAATACGGAGAACTGTAATTATGAAGAAAAAGAATATTGTGATAGAGATTGGGAATTTTAAGATATCCCTGCCTCCCATAGCCATGCTTATCCTGATCATCATCGCAGTGGTACTCATTGCATCTGCCTTGTTGATTCCCCAGGTGAAAGACTTCTTAGGAATAGGCAAATGGCCTACATCATTTTCAGATATGAAGCCTGATGAAGTCATGGGATACACTGAAACTGAAGTAATACAAGCAGTATTAGGAGAAACTGAAGATAAGACAGAGCTTATCATACTGGAGCAGGAAGTGTCTGTGGAGCTTGAAATCACAAAAGCGCTTGCCAACATCCCGCTCTTTGAAAAGTCCAAGAGAATAGTGAGCCACGGCAAGGGAGGCTTCAGCGTAGATTTATCCCTTGTGACAGAGGATACCATCTTCTTTG
>JAAZGD010000084.1 GCA_012511395.1 Clostridiales bacterium | reverse complement strand
GTGTAGGAAAAGACATGCACGAGGAACCACAGATTCCAAACTATGGACTTAAGGGCAGAGGCCCAAGGCTTATTTCAGGAATGGTATTTGCCATAGAGCCTATGGTAGCCCTTGGCAGATACGAAATAAGAGTTTTACTTGACAACTGGACTGCAGTAACAAGAGATGGAAGCTTAGCGGCCCACTATGAAAATACAGTTGTCATAACAGAGGGTGAGCCTGAGCTGCTTACCTTGTAGGAGGAAGGTGAATTTATGGCGAAGAAGGATGCTATAGAAGTAATGGGTACAGTTGTAGATGCTCAACCAAATGCTATGTTCATTGTAGAGCTGGAAAACGGCCATAAAATATTGGCTACCATAGCAGGTAAAATCAGGATGAACTTTATCAGGATTTTGCCGGGAGACAAAGTTCAGGTGGAGCTGTCACCCTATGACCTTACAAGGGGTAGAATCACCTGGCGCGATAAATAGGAGGAGTTTAAATGAAAGTCAGAGCTTCAGTAAAAACTATCGGCGAAAAGTGCAAAATAATTAAAAGAAACGGTAAAGTTATGGTTATCTGTAAAAACCCGAAGCACAAGCAGGTACAGGGATAAAATATTCTATTAGTACATCCCGTTTATATTATGCCCCGGGGTTAAACTCGGATGATGCGTGACGGAAGATGGGAACAGGAGGAAAAATATGGCTAGAATAGCCGGAGTAGACTTACCAAGAGAAAAAAGAATTGAAATCGGTTTAACCTATATTTACGGTATAGGCAGAACCACGGCTTTGGAGATTCTTGAAAAAGCAGGGATTGATCCTGCCACAAGAGTTAAGGACCTTTCCGAGGAGGAAGCCGGTAACATCCGTAAGATCATCGAAACCGATTACATGGTGGAAGGTGATTTACGAAGAGAGGTGTCTTTAAACGTTAAGCGACTTATGGAAATAGGCTGCTACAGAGGTATAAGACACAGAAGAGGGTTGCCTGTTAGAGGTCAAAACACAAAGACGAATGCAAGGACTAGAAAAGGTCCTAAGAAGACAGTTGGTAGAAAGAAAAAGGCGAAGTAGAAAGGAGGTAGATTATAATGGCAAAGCAAGTTAAGAAACAGACAGTAAGAAAAAAGAAGAGAGAGCGTAAGAATATTGAAAAAGGTCAGGCTCACATCCAATCTACCTTTAACAATACTCTCGTTACATTGACAGACTTAAGCGGAAACGCATTGTCCTGGTCAAGTGCAGGTTCCTTGGGCTTTAAAGGCTCAAGAAAATCTACACCTTTTGCAGCACAAATGGCTGCAGAGGAAGCAGCTAAAGCTGCTATGGAATCAGGTCTTAGGACTGTTGAAGTATATGTAAAGGGACCGGGGTCCGGCAGGGAAGCTGCTATCAGAGCTCTGCAGACGGCAGGTCTTGAAATTACAATGATTAAGGATATAACACCTATACCGCATAACGGCTGCAGACCGCCGAAGCGAAGAAGAGTATAACAGAAGGGAGGAGTAATTAAATGGCAAGATATACAGATGCTAACTGCAGGCTCTGCAGAAGAGAAGGGCAAAAGCTTTTCTTAAAAGGCCAAAGATGCTATAC
>JAAZGD010000083.1 GCA_012511395.1 Clostridiales bacterium | reverse complement strand
CTTCGCATCCTCAGAAAGAAAACCGATTTACGATATACCCCTTGAGAAGGTGAAGTTGCCTGTCATGGATGCAGAAGGTTTTGTCTGTGCTCAAAGCATAATACCTTACCCTCCCGGGATTCCTTTAGTCTGCCCCTGAGAGAAGTACGACAAAAACACATTGTTACATATTAAAGAATTAAGGGCTAAAGGTGAAAAGGTTATAGGTGTCAATGAAAAAGGAGAAATACTTTGCGGCAGAAGTGAAGCTTAAAGCATCTCTTCTATCAGTAGTTGCCTTTGTAAACATACTTTAAATTCTTTGAAGCCCTTTCAGAAAGCCTGTCTATCACATCCCTTTCCGTAGGGTTTTTATCCAACATTTTATAATTAGGAAAAAACCTTGATATATGTAACGGTATCTCAGGGTTTATTTCTTTTAAGAAACGGCTTAGTTGCTCCATCTCTTCTTCAGAATCATTTTCACCGGGAATTATTAAGTTGGTTATTTCCACATGACAATACTTTGAGGCAATCTTCACATTGTTAAGGACTGTCTGTAAATCCCCTCCAACTTTTTTATAGAACTCTTCCGTAAAGCCTTTAATATCTATATTTATCGCATCTGTGATTTTCATAATCTCTTCAAAGGGCTCATGGTTAAAGTATCCGTTTGTGACGATGACAGTTTTTAAACCTGCTTCCTTTGCTAAAAGAGACGTATCGTAAACGTACTCGTACCCTACAAGAGGCTCATTGTATGTAAAGGCAATCCCAATATTTCCTCTGTCTCTTGCGGCCACTGCCAGCTTCACAAGCTCCTTTGGCATAATGGTCTCATAGGTGGAAAAGTATTTCCCTGTTTGCTCTACCCATAAATCTTCCCCTTCAAGGGCTATCTGGTAGTTCTGGCAGAAAGGGCAGTGAAGGTTGCAGCCGTAGCTTCCTACGGAAAGGATATATGAGCCGGGATGGAAGCGGGCAAGAGGTTTCTTCGATATTGGATCCAGCATAATGCTTGAGACCCTTCCGTAGTTTAGGGAGATTATTTCGTTATCAACATTGGCTCTTGCTCTGCAGACACCTGTTTGGTTTTCCGAAAGGTTGCAGCCAATAGGACATATCTCACATTTCACTTTCATTTTCTAAGACTCCCCATGCCTTTCCACCTTAAATCTTTCCAAAACATAGTTTTCACTTTTACTTATGCCGCCTTTTCTGAGAGCTATTTCCACCTGCTCCTCTTTCGTGTCCACACCCTCAATATTGGGAAGCAACAGCCCTCTTCTATGGCCTTTAGAGACTATAACTCCATAAACCTTTGGATCAAGATCGCCTATTGAGGATATACGCTCAGCCGGGTATAGGATGTCTACTGAATAGCTTAAATAGGGAAGCTCGTTGACAGTTACAGGGTCAAACCGTGGATCTCTTAAGCCTGAGCTCACAGCATTTTCGATTATCTCTTCACCTAATGAAGCTCTTTGACCTTCAATGGTACCTATGCAGCCTCTCAATGTACCATGTTCTTTTAGGGTGACGAAAACTCCCCCTGCCTTTGAACTGATGTCGGAAGGTAAAGAAATGTGTTCTGCATCCTTTAATGTAATGACTCTGCCTTCCTTTAACCTGGTTTCAAGGGACAGCCTTGCTAAAGCTGCATAGGGGTCTTCGTACTCTTTAACTTCTTTCAAACGGCTCACCTCCTTATTCTTGTACATATCAAAGAAGTTCCTATCCTTGTTGTTTCCTACAGGGATTACTTCACAGGAAAGATATCCCACCCCAAAGGGGCCTTCATAGGAAAGAACCTTGGTTATAACATTCCTGCCATCCATGGTCCCGGCTAAAGTTACTATGGGTCTGTAGCCGCATTCACCTGCTTTTTCAAGAAAACTTTCTTCCCTTTCAAAGAGCCTTAAAAAATCTCCCGTTTCAAAAATTTCCTTTATCCAGCTGTCAAAGACAGGTCCTTCTTTACTGTAGGAATAAGGGCCGTCATGACTTAACCTGTGAGACATATCTCCGCTTGCTATGAAGACTGTCCTTCTTCCAAGTTTTTCTGACACCCCCCTTATAATCATGCCCATCTCATAGTGGGTGATGGGGTACATACCTGATACTCCAAGTCTTACAACTTTAAAATTATCATAAACTTTACTTATGGGCAGAAGGGGAATCATCACTCCGTGGTCCAAAGCTTTATTCTCCTCACCTTCCGTTCCCATGGGAATCCCCGCTTTGGTCCCCGAAAGGATAAGTTCTCTGACAAACTCAGTATCGTATGTAACAGAAAGCTTCTCACCCCTTGCCCCGAAAGACGAAAAATCGCCATGGGCTGCTTCTCCAGGCGATATGTGCAGATAGTCAGAGTATGTGGTTGTATGAGGAGACATGATAACTATGGTGTCAGGCTCAAGCTCCTTAATAGCGTTTGCAACATAAGAGAAGCTCTTTTGAGTTTCCGATATTTCTTTTTCCCGTCCTTTCCCCACCCTTTCGTTTAACAGAGGGGGATGAGGCAATAGACAGCCGTAAATAATTGCCATCTTAACTACACCTCCTTGGCTTTTTTACCTCCTTTGATTACGGCAGCATGTGCCAATATATCAAGAGGATCCACAAATACATAATCAAGTTCCTTTATTCTGTCAGATACAGCTGAAAGCTCTGTGCACCCTAAAAGTATAACGGAAGCTCCTTTTTCTGTTAGCTCTTTTACCGCATCCTCAATTCCTTTAAGGCTCATCATAACATTTCCTGATTTTACGCCTTTGAAAATAAAGTCCATAACCTTTTCTTGATTCTCTGAAGGTGTTACTACCTTCACTCCCTCTTTCTCAAGATATTTATGATATGCACCTGAATATACTGTGCCGTCAGTCGCTAAAAGCCCTATAATTTCGCCCGGGTGCTTTTTAGCTACATATTTTGCCGTTTCCTCCATCATGTTTAAAAAGGGAACCTTGGTGGTCTTCTTAATTTCCTCAATAATGGTATGGGCAGTGTTACAGGGCATAATTAGAAAATCACAGCCTGCAGCTTCAAGCCTTCTGATGGATTTAACTATTTCTGGAATGGGGGAAGGCCCCCTATGAAGAATGTAATCAGTTCTGTCAGGGATCTTAGGGTTACTGTCTATTATCACATGACTGTGGTCCTGGTCCTTCTCTGCCACTGTAAAGTATATTATTTTTTTATAAAGGTCTGCCGTTGCAAGAGGCCCCATGCCTCCTATAACTCCGATAATTTTCATTATTTTAAATATTTCCTTTTAAGGTTTGACTTAATCTATAGTTTATTATATCAGAAATCCTATTAAACTATGCCTAGAGTTTGTAGCAGGATGGTGAAAAGGAATACTGACAGGATGGAAAAAAGTGAAGTGAACACAACCAACTGACCTGCCAGCTCATGGTCAGCCTGTAATTCCATGGCCATGGAATAGCTTGATACTGAAGTAGGAACGCCAAAGGTTACATACAGTATTACAATTCCTATATTTGAAAAACCCATGGCCATAGTAGTGATTACTACCACTGCCGGGATAATTATCAGTCTAAAAAGTGTTACCCAGAATATATCCTTGATGTACTTTCTCGCAGAGGATAAGGTGAATGAT
>JAAZGD010000009.1 GCA_012511395.1 Clostridiales bacterium | reverse complement strand
ATAGGTGTAAAGCAAAAATCCTTGACACTTAGCAATATACATTAAAAATTGCCCTGTTGTCAAGGATTATATTTAAGGTCAGGTATTTAAATAATTTCTGCCATGTACATAGGTGTCAAGGTTTTATTATGGTCCATTAGCTCTTTAATAACAGATAAATCGCTTGAATCCTTCTTATTTAAAGAGCCTAACAAAGCAGGAAACCATCTTGCAGTCTTATATTTGAAATTCTCTAAAGGTATATCCTTAAGATTATATTCACCTTGCATATCAAAATATGCATCATCTCTTGTGCCTATTTCATCTATAAGGTTAAGGTCTTTAGCTTGACTTGCAGAGTAAATTCTGCCATCTGCTATCTCTAAGGTTTTATCCATAGGGATGTTTCTGTTTGTGGCCACAATCCCGGCAAACTGCATATAAGCTTCATTTACCAGAGTCTGTAAAATAGCCCTTTGATCATCGCTCATCTTAACAAACTCAGAACCCATGGCTTTATTCTTCCCCGATGTAATAGTATCCGTTTTAATGCCATACTTATCTAACAGCTCAGTAATTTCTATGTAAGTCCCAAGAGTAACACCAATGGATCCTGTCCAAGTATTTCTGTTTGCCCATATTTTATCTGAAGGTACACTTATGTAGTAACCTCCTGAAGCAGCCATACTTCCCATAACAGCATATATTGGCTTTCCTGAGTTCTTATACTCCAACAACCTTAAATACAATTCATCGGACTCATATATAGTCCCGCCGGGTGAGTCCACAAAGAGAATAAGGCCTTTATTGTTACTGTCATTTATAAGGTCATTTATTAAATTCATAGTCCAAATATGCTGATAGCCATAAGGAATCCCAAAGGTATCACTGTTGCTTTTTTGAATAGTCCCCTCCACATTGACCTGGGCTATATATTCATGATGAGGCAGTTCTATTTCACCTGAAGCCGTCTCTGAAATACCTAAGCCTGTAAACAGTTTGTCTATGGAATAACTCATGGTTAAGCTCAAAAGGATAAGGCCGGCAAAAATCACACCTATTATGATGACTGCATTCTTAACGCCCTTTCCTTTCTTCTTTTCGGGAACCGTATAATACCTTACATTTTCCTCTTCATTCATATATTTAACTCCTTCCCGTATCAAAGAAAATCTCTCTGTCTACTGTAAACGTACTTGCACCATCTATTATGTCAGGTCTTGAATGTAAAAGGTAGTCATAAAATTTAGTAGAATAAGGTGCTGATTGTTTAAAGGTGATTATACCATACTTGTAGTTTGAATAATCCTCCGGTTCTCTTATGATACTGTCAATGAAAGCTTTAATTTCTTCTTTATCCGTTATGGTAGTAGCTTCCCCGTCTTCCCAATCTATTCTATTATATATAGTAATTTTCTCAATATCCAAAGGATCTATAGCCATAGTTTCACCGTAGCCCATATCCTCCATCCATTTTATAGTATGAGCATCTGTCTTTCTTACAGGAAAACTCATAACACTAAAGCCCTTCTCCCTTATAACATAAGAATACTGGTCCTCCTTTGAAAGGTTCTTAAGCTCATTACTATCAAAGGAAAGCTCTATAAATCCATAAATACCTTTATTGTCAAGGTGCTGTTGCCACGTTCTTTCTTGATAGTCCATCTCTAAAGCTTCCATAAGAGTTTCTATTTCATCTTTATTATCAATAACGGAATAACTGTATTGGTTTTCAGTTACATCCATTAAATATTCATTATAAAAAGCGATGGAGGAAGGCATTTTTACTAAAAGATTTTTAAAAGAGTAAAGGTCTTTATAGCTTTTTGATTCATAAAGGTCTTTAAACTCTTTTGAATTTACTAAGTATTCATAGGACACCGTGTAAGCTCTCTTTAAAGGCAATCCATTATTCTTTTCATAATAGACAGACATCCTATAGTCTCTGCCCTTAAGATTGCTCTTTCTCCCTTCACTTATCATGCTTTTATGTATAGCTACAAGTTTTTCTAAATCTTTAGCTTCAGTAAACAAAGTTTTTTGATTATAATTACCTAAGTTTCCTCCTTCTACAAAGAAGATTTCATCATATCTTGATGAGTTTTCTATAGAGGCAAAACCTAATAGCTCGATTTGTTTAATGGTCTTAAGCTGCGGAACTCTCTTTTCAAACCCCGTTAAATCTAAATCTACTGATGCTACAAAAAGTAAGGCTATGACTAAATATATTAAAAGCTGCTTAAACCCACTTTTATTTAAAACTCTTGTAGACTTAGTTACTATCATTCTCCCTATAAAGAAGAAGATGAATATTCCAATGAAAAGGCCTAAGTAAAAGGCACCATTTGATTTTAAGAACCCTTGAAAGCCTGCACCTACAACATCAAAGGAAAATGAAGTTGCGGTCATTCCATAAAAGGCTATAAGATAACTTATTATAACTATGGACGCTTTAAATACTAAAGAGTCTCCTGATCTTTCAAGTTTTCTTTTGTGGTAAAGAATTACAGAAGATACAAGAATAACTGCCATTAAAACGAAATAGTAAGTAAGAAGCAAAAGAGAATATGGTTCTTGGCTGCTGATTGCCTTAAGATAAGGCACTAGGCTCATGGCCACATCACCCAGCTGGCTTCTTGAATCAAAGCCTAAAAGGAACTTGTTAAAATATGCAATAGAGATTCCATATAAACTGGGCAGAAGGAAGTTAAACCAGAATGCCAAGAACATATGCATAGCAGTATTTCCAGAAATAATACCTGAAAATATGCTTACTAAGTATACGAACAAATTTATAATCACAGCCTTAAAGAACCAAGCCAAAATCAAAGCTCTTGAGAACAGATTTACTGAAAGGTCCATATTGTCATATACAGGCTTTGACATCATAAGCAGTATTAAAAACGTTAAAATCAAAGGTATAAATATGAGCACTATCCCTGATATAAAGTTACTGTTAAAGATTTGCGCTCTGGTTAAAGGAAGAGAGTGAATCATGGTTACTGAAGCGGTGTTGTGTAAAAATCTATACAATATAACAGCCCCTATAACAGGCACTATTAAGGATAGAGCCATGTAAGGAAAATAGTTGTTTGAAAGCATGCTGGTAATCAGATATCTTCCCGGTTGATAGGAATGCTCCACCACATCATATGTAAGAAAAAGTGGGATGATTCCCGATACGAAATATCCTAAAAAGCTTAAAACAGAAAGAGACCAGAATCTCTTTAAATTCTCAAGTATAAGAGGTGATGAAACACTAAGATAGGATAGCTTCAATTTCATCTTCTCCACCTCCCATCTCATAAATAAATATTTCTTCCAAACTTAAAGGTAGCATATCAAAGACTAAGGGTTTTTTATCTTTAAAAGCCTTCTCCACCTTTTCTCTTTTATCTCTTATTATGTAAAGGCCTACTGAACCTCTTCTTTCTTTGTGAACCACCTTTAAACCCTTAAGAGCCTCTTTCTCCATATCCTCATCCTTAAAGGCTGCTTGAACCTTATGAATGTCGCTCTTTAATTCATCGAGGTCTCTTTCAATTATCATTCTTCCCTTAGAGATTATTCCAATGCTGTCACAGATATCCTCCATCTCTCTTAAGTTGTGTGAGGATACTAAAACTGTCATTTCTCTTTCTGACACATCCTTTACAATATACTTCCATACCAGCTTTCTTATAATAGGATCAAGGCCATCAATAGGCTCATCTAGAATAAGGTAATCAGGCATTGTACATAAGGTTAATATAAAGGCTGCCTGCTTTTGCATACCTTTTGAAAATCTTGAAAGTTTTAAATCTAAATCAAGGTCAAAGTTGTTTACCATTTCTTTGAATCTATCTTCATTGAAGGTTTTATAAATATTCTTATAAAACCGTCCCATCTCCTTAAAAGAGTAATTCCCTAAGAAATAAAGTTCATCTTGAACGTAACCTATTCTCTTCTTCTCACTTACATTATTATAAATAGGAGCTCCATCGATCATGACTTCCCCGGAATCACCTCTTAAAACTCCTGTCACATGTTTAATTACAGTAGTTTTCCCTGCTCCATTTGTCCCTACAAGACCATAAATAGAGCCTTTTTTTATATTCATATCAAGCTTTGACAAGGCTTCAAAATCCTCAAACCTTTTAGTCAGATTTGTAATGGTAATCATTTACTTCCCGTCCCCTTCCTAAATTTCTCTAAAACAGCATTTACCTCTTTTAGAGTGTCCTCTTCTGATAAGCCTGCATATAGTAGTTCTTTTATACCATTTTCCAGGCTCTGTCTACCATTAAACAGAAGTTCTTCATCAACCTTCCCCTTCTGTCTTTTTTGCACAAAGGTACCTTGTCCTACAGTACTATAGACGTAACCCTCGTACTCAAGTTCCCTATAGGCCTTTAAAACTGTGTTTGGATTCACAGTAAGGAGCTTTGACAACTCTCTAACTGAAGGAAGCTGTTCCTCTTCCTTTAATACTCCTGAAAGAATTAATTCCTTCACATTATCAACTACTTGCTGATAAATTGTTCTTCTGCTTTTTGTATCTAATTGAAACATAACCACTTCCCATTACTTTCTATAATAATACAAAAACAGTGTACTATATGATATAGTACACTGTCAACACTTTCGTATATTATAAAGAGTAGTCATCATCTTCTAAAGGTACAGGAACAATTATGTTTAAAGCATCTTCCAACATCTCTTCCGGCACGTACAGCTCTATGGGATAAGTCAGACTTTGGCCCATGGCGATTTCCAGAAAGTTGCTGGCGCCTATATACTTTCTTATTACGGGCACCCCTTCAGAGAAAAGCTTTGATTCTAAAATATCAGCTTCTAAACTTGTATCTGCAGTACATAAGTATATACCGCTTCTGTAATACTCTTTTTTATCATCCCTAATCATCACATGGAACTCCTATCCTTTTAATAATCTTTACAGGACAGACAGGAATACAATCTCCGCATTGAGTACACTTTCCCTGGTCTATGACTGCCAGATTGTGATTAATTGTAATGGCATCAAACTTACAAGCCTTTACACATCGGTTGCAGGCAATACATCCTGTAGTGCAGCCTTTCCTTGTATCCTTCCCCTTTGCGTGAGAACTGCAGGCAACATATACCAGATCTTCGCCTGTGGTCAGCATAAAAAGATTATTGGGGCATACATCCACACATATTCCGCAGCCTGTACATCTATTCCTGTTGACAACTGCTATGCCGTTTACAATCTGAATAGCATCAAAAGGGCATGCCAGAACACAATCCCCATATCCTAAACAAGCCTGATAACAGGAGCTTCTGCCTCTGTAAAAGGTTTTATTGGCGGCGCAAGAGTTAACGCTTTGCCAGTCCATTACATAGGTGGTATGGTCAAGGGAACCTGCACAGCGCAAAACAGCATGCTTTGCCAACATCTGGGAAAAAGGAATATCCAGGATTTCACAGATCTTTCTGGCAACGGATTCCCCTCCCGGAGTACAAAGGTTAGGTTCCACCCCCTCCTGCTTAGTAAGAGCTTCGGCATAGGAATCACAGCCCACATAGCCGCAAGCTCCACAGTTGATTCCCGGAAGCTCCTCCCTTTCCTTGTCAGTAAGAGGATTTGACTTCACCTTAAAAAGCTTTGCGGCAACAGTAAGCACAACTCCTAAAAGAAGTCCCAATAATGCAACTGAAATAATCCCAATAAGCCAACCCGGCAATACTTTCCCCTCCTATAAAAACATTCCTTCAACTATTCCTGTAAAGCCCATAAAGGCCATGGCAAGTATGGACGCTGCTATCATGGTGGCAGGTATGCCTCTGAAAGCAAGCGGGATATTGCTCCTTTCGATCTGCCTTCTGACTCCCGAAAAAAGTACCAGGGCCACTAAAAAACCTACTCCTCCTCCGAAGGCATTAACAAGAGAGTTCACGAAGGAATAACCATTGTCTATGTTTAAAATAGCAATACCTAAAACTGCACAGTTTGTAGTTATTAAAGGCAGATAGACACCCAGACTTTTATGAAGTGAAGGCGCATACTTTTTAAGGCCCATCTCTATCATCTGAACCAAAGCCGCAATTACCAGGATAAATAATATGGTTTCAAGATACTCAAGCCCAAAAGGTGCAAGCAAATAATTGTAAATAGGCCAGGTGGCGGCAGTGGCAAGAACCATTACGGCAATTACTGCGTAGGACATACCCAAGGCCGAATCCATTTTTTTAGACACTCCAAGGAATGGGCAGATTCCCAAAAACTTGGTAAGAACCAGATTATCCACAAGTACCATACTTGTTAAAATGAATGCCATTTCCTTCATTATTCAGCCTCCCCTGTTTGACCTTGACAAGCAGAGCACCCTTCACAACCTGCTTTTTCCGGCTGTTTGCCCCTGTACCTGGTAATTCCGTTTACAATTGCAATAAGGCATCCCAGGACGAAAAATCCTCCCGGTGCCAGCATGAATATGGCCATGGGCTCCATAAAATTGGCGGTGACTGTAAGTCCAAACCAGGTACCGGCACCAAGAAGCTCTCTGATTGAACCTATGATTAAAAGAGCCAAAGTAAACCCAAAGCCCATGCCTATTGCATCCATAAAGGAATCCATTACATTCCGCTTTGATGCAAACATTTCAGCCCTTCCCAGAATAATACAATTAACTACTATGAGAGGAATATAAATTCCTAGAGCTTTATCTAAAAGGGGCAGATATGCCTTTAAAAATAATCCCAATATAGTTACGAAGCTGGCAATTATTACAATATATGACGGAATTCTCACCTGTTCGGGAATAAAATTCTTAAGAAGTGAAACTGCCACATTGGAACAACAAAGAACGAACAGCACCGACAGCCCCATTCCCAATCCGTTAACGCCGTTTGTAGTAACTGCAAGAGAAGGACACATTCCTAAAAGCAGCACAAGAACAGGGTTCTCCTTTATGACCCCATTAAGAACAATATCAAGTCTTTCCTTGGTAATTATATTGTTCAATCCTGAATACCTCCTATAAGTTCATAGACAGTAAGCGCTTTAACTACTGCTCTGTACACAGCCTCAGAAGTTACTGTTGCTCCTGTGATTCCGTCTACCCTTATATCATCAGAGGCTTCCACGCTGTTGTCTATTTTATCCTTAAAAAGATACTGGCTGAAAAACTCCTTTGTCATGGCTTTTGTTCCGAGGCCGGGAGTTTCATTATGGTCCAAAACCTTTACTCCTCTGATTCTTCCCTTTTTATCTATTCCTGTCATTACAAGAAGGCTGCCTCCGAAACCTCTGTCTTCAGTGGTTATAACCATTCCCAGATTGTTCTTTGCAACATATACTTCAACAGTGCCTTCAGTCAATTTGCCTTTGGCCATTTTTTTAATCTCATCGTAACTATAGCTTTCAAAACCTTGATTACCTGATATTTCAAGGACTTCCACCCTTGCTCTGTCTGCTCTCAAAGCATTATTCTTTTCTATTACAGGCTTGGTCAAGCCGTAAGTACCTACCAGTGTGGCAGTTGCTACAAGACAGATTACTGTCAGCACAATTACAGGCATCAGTTTCTTTACCATCATGCCACCCCCTCCACTTTGTGCTCAGTCAATCTGTTTATATGAGGAGTTAAAATATTCATAAACAGTATTGCAAAGGAAACACCTTCAGGATATGCACCGAAAAGCCTTATCATCATGGTTAAAAACCCGCATCCTATGGCAAAAATAATCTTCCCTTTTGAAGTAAGAGGCGCTGTTGTATAATCTGTGGCCATAAAGAAAGCTCCCAGCATTGCACCGCCTGCAAGTATATGAAAGAGTGGATTTTGACCAAAAACAATTGCCACCAAACCCATGGTTCCCAGAAATACAAGAGGAATCTGGGGAGTTATTATCCTTGTAAAGAGCAAAAATCCGCCTCCCAGAAGTATGGCCAACGCCCCTGTTTCCCCTAAAGAGCCGCCGTGAAGGCCTATGAACATCTCTGAGAAATTAGGGAGATTCTCCAAATTTCCCTTTGAAAGCTCATAAAGCGGTGTGGCCCCTGTTGCCATATCGGAATGTAAAAATCCCGTTTTAGGTAAAGGCCAGGAGGTCATAGTTGAAGGGAAGGATATGAGAAGCACTACTCTTCCTAAAATTGCAGGATTTACGAAGTTGTTTCCTATGCCTCCAAAGATCTGTTTAGCCACAACTATGGCAAAAAAACAGCCAATGATAGCCTGCCAAAAAGGAAGAGAGGATGGCAGATTAAATGAAAGAAGCATCCCTGTCACCACGGCGCTTAAATCGTTGATGCTGTCCTGCCTCCCTGTAACTCTCAAAAACAAGCTTTCAAACAGTATGCAAAATACTATGCAAACTAAGGTTAGGAGAATAGCTCTCATTCCAAATATAAATCCCGAGACTACAAGGGCAGGCAAAAGTGCGATGATCACATGTCCCATGATCTTCTGAGTAGTTATCCCTGCATCTATATGTGGGGAGTGTGCAATAATCAAGTTGCCGTAACGCATATTCTCCACTTACTGTTTCTTCTCCATTTCTTTAAGCTTGCTTTTCCCTAAGGAATGGACCATATTCAACATCCTCTTTGAAGGGCATACATAAGAACAGCATCCGCAACCTATACAGGCCTGAACATTAAGTCTCTTCATCTCCATAAAATCATTATTGTAATATGCCCTGTTAAGCAAAACAGGCATTAGATTTGTGGGACATGCCCTTATGCACCTCCCGCAATTTATACAAGGCGATTCCCATTCTATAAAAGCTTCCTTCTCGGTAAGGGCCAATATAGCATTGTTGTTCTTTATAAGAGGCTTGCCGTCATGGTAAATGGCTCTTCCCATCATGGGTCCTCCCATAAGTATTTTAGACGGTTTCTCCTTGTATCCCCCACAAGCTTCTATTATCTTGTAAATAGGTGTGCCTAAAGGTACCAGCAAATTTCTCGGCGTGGTTACAGCACCTCCGTCAACTGTTATTCTCTTCTCTATTAAAGGAATTCCTGTCTGCATATATTTCCCTATAAATCCTACTGTGGCCACATTGGAAACCAGCACTCCAATATCCGCAGGGAGCTTGCCGGGAGGCAGAACCTTTCCTGTTGTTTCTTTAATTATAATTTTCTCGGCACCTTGAGGGTATCTGGACTTTAAAATTACCACCTTTATGTGATAATTTCCTTCTAAAGCCTTAAAGAACTTGGCTAAAGCTTCCGGTTTATTATCCTCTATTCCTATATAGCACCGTCTTAGGTTAAGCCACTTCATCACGCTTTCTATACCTTCAATAATATATTCAGTGTCCTCCAGCATAGCTCTATAGTCAGAGGTTATATAGGGCTCACATTCAGCGCCGTTAACCACAAGAGAATCTACAAGCTCAAGATTCTTTGGGCTGTACTTAACACTTACAGGAAACGCGGCGCCTCCCAACCCAACTATTCCGCTGGCCCTTATTGCCTTGATGAAACTGTCTGTGTCAGTAACTACAGGAGGCTTCACTCCCTCCCACATAGTCTGTTTGCCATCTGCTTCTATTACCACATGGCGATCCATGCTGCCCATTATGGACATAATTTTTTCAATCTTAACAACGGTCCCCGATACGCTTGCATGAATAGGTGCGCTGAAGACCACATCTGTATCACCTACAGGCTGGCCTACATCC
Source organism: Clostridiales bacterium (assembly GCA_012511395.1). GTDB lineage: Bacteria > Bacillota > Clostridia > Peptostreptococcales > Anaerovoracaceae > JAAZGD01. The sequence continues at coordinate 14,481 of JAAZGD010000009.1, read as the reverse complement.
ACATGATCACCTTCTGAAACCACAGGATTGCACCTTAAACCAATATGCTGCACCATGGAAAGATAAACCTTATCAGGCAAACTGATAGGTTCCGTCTTCATGTTCTTCGTATTTTTATGATCTAAAAGCTCTACGCCTTTATTATGTTTTGCAAAAATTCCTTTCAATTACAGTTCCTTCTTTACGATTTCATTTAACAGTCTGTCTCTGAAGTCTTCCAGAGACATTTCCCCAAGCTCCCCTTCTTTTGAAGACCTTACAGTCAGGGTTTTATTATCCGTCTCCCTTTCTCCTATGACTCCCAAATAGTTTACTCTCTCATTTCTTGCTTCTCTAAGCTTGTATCCTATTTTTTCATTTCTCAAGTCGGATTCCGCTCTTATGCCTTGTTCCTTAAGAGAAGCCTCCACCGTTTTTGCATAATCATTAAACTTTTCTGTTACTGTTAACAGTCTTACCTGCACGGGAGCAAGCCACAGAGGAAACTTCCCCGCAGTATGCTCTGTAAGTATCCCTATGAATCTTTCAATGGACCCGAAAATTACTCTGTGAATCATAATAGGCCTGTGCTTTTCACCGTCCATACCTGTGTATGTAAGATCAAACCTTTGAGGCATTTGAAAGTCCAGCTGAATAGTGCCGCACTGCCACGTTCTTCCTATTGAGTCTTCAAGATGAAAGTCCAGTTTAGGGCCGTAAAATGCACCGTCCCCTTCATTTATAACGTAATCGGCACCGGCAGATTCCATGGCATCCTTCAAAGCATTTTCAGCCATATCCCATTCAGCTTCGGACCCCATGCTGTTTTCAGGCCTTGTGGACAACTCTATATGATACTTGAATCCAAACACCTTGTAGACATAGTCTATAAAGTTGTACACTCCCAAGATTTCTTCCCTCATCTGTTCAGGCAGACAGAAGATGTGAGCATCGTCCTGAGTAAAAGTTCTCACTCTCATGAGCCCGTGTAAAGCTCCTGAAAGTTCATGCCTGTGAACCTGTCCCAGCTCCCCTATCCTCATGGGGAAATCTCTGTAGGAATACAGTTTTCTTTTATAGGTCAGCATTGCCCCGGGGCAGTTCATGGGCTTAACAGCGTAATCCATGTCATCTATTTTTGTGAAGTACATATTATCTTTATAGTGCTCATAGTGACCTGAAGTTTTCCATAGCTCCTCTGAAAGAATAAGGGGAGTCTTTATTTCGCTGTAGCCTCTCTTCTCATGCTCTTTTCTCCAAAATTCCTCCAAGTGATTTCTAATAATCATGCCCTTTGGCATGAAGAAAGGAAAGCCGGGCCCCTCCTCTCTAATGAGGAACAGATCCATCTCTTTTCCGATTTTCCTGTGGTCCCTCCTCTTTGCTTCCTCCAGTTTTTCAAGGTAATCATCCAATTCCTCCACTGTAGGAAAAGATATGCCGTAAAGCCTTTGGAGCATTTTATTCTTTTCATTTCCTCGCCAGTATGCTCCTGCCACGCTCATAATCTTTATGGCTTTTATCTGATTTGTATTATCAAGGTGAGGACCTGCACAAAGGTCTGTAAAATCTCCTTGTCTGTAAAAGGAAATAACAGCATCTTCCGGCAGATCCTTTATAAGTTCCACCTTATAAGGTTCATTTTCCTCTTCCATATAGCTTAAAGCTTCATCTCTTTCCAACGTAAAACATTCCAAAGGATATGCTGCACTGATGATCTTCTTCATTTCCTTTTGGATCTTTGGAAAGTCCTCTTCAGTTATATGGTAATCTAAGTCTATATCGTAATAGAATCCATTCTCAATTGCAGGCCCAATAGCAAGCTTTGCTTCAGGCCATATATGTTTAATGGCTTGTGCCATTACGTGAGAGGATGTATGTCTGTACTTTAACTTAGTCTGCTCATCCTCAAAATTCAATTTTTCTTTTATCATCTCTAACTCCCCGAATTATTCTACCTTATAGATACTGTAAAAATCAACAGTTCTTCAATGTATACATTTAATAATACATTATACATCATTTGTACCTTTCTTGCACCAAACAAAGGGAGGGCTTTAGCATAAAGACACTAAAGCAGCCCTTCAGTTCAAAGCCCGTAGAAGATGATGAGGTTCCTTTATAAAAAGCAGGCAGAAATAAAAAAAGGGTAGAAACATTATGGTTTCTACCCTTTTTTAGTAAGGATTATTCGTAATTATGTTTCATCGCAATCTTGTTTCTCTTGTCTTCGAACTTCTTTAGTTTGTCAGGCAGCCATTTTACTTCTCCCGCTCCTATAACTCCCTGAACAGGACAAACATTTATGCACAAATGGCATCCAACACACTTTTTCTCATCAAGGCTTGGCCTTCTCTTCTTCTCATCCCAAAGAATTGCCTGATGCGCTCCGTCATAACATGAAATGTAGCAACGTCCGCACCCAATACATCTTGAAAGGTCAAAGCTTGGAAGAATCTTAAAGGTTCTTCTGATCTGGTCTGCAGGCACGAGATTGGGCAAAGCTATACCTATGAAGTCATCAAGTTTGTCATAGCCTCTTTCATCCATCCAGTGAGAAACGCCGGAAATCATGTCTTCAACTATTCTGTAGCCGTACTGCATGATTGCAGTGGTAACCTGAACATTTCTGCAGCCCAGCACAAGATAATCCAAAGCATCCCTCCATGTTTCGATTCCGCCTATGCCGGAAATGGGAACACCTCTTAACTCCATATCCTGAAGGAGCTGTGCTACAAATCTCAAAGCAATAGGTCTTGCGGCCGCACCGGAGTAACCGGAAATTGAAGACTTGCCGTCTACAACAGGCATACCTGTCATATTCTCATAGTCAATATTTGTGATTGACTTTATGGTGTTGATGGCAGATATTCCTTTAGCCCCGCCGGCTATAGCGGCTCTTGCGGGAATCTCCATGTTGGTAATGTTTGGAGTCATCTTAGCAATAAAGGGCAATTTGCTTCCTTCAGTTACTGCTTTTGAATATTTCTCCGTCAATTCAGGGTTGGTTCCTACATCAGAGCCCATGGCGCAGGTTGTCATCTGAGGACATGAGAAGTTTCCTTCAATAAGGTCCGCCTCAGCTTGTTCAGCCAATGTAGCCAGATCTCTCCATTCTTTCTCATTTTCTCCCATGATGGAAGCCACTATGACCTTGTCAGGATACTTTCTCTTCAGTTTTCTGATCTGCTCAAAGTTGTACTCTGTAGGTTTGTCTGAAATCATTTCCATGTTTTTAAAGCCTATCCATGGAAGTCCTTCTTTATTGTTCTGATCAAATCTCGGTGAACATTCGTCAGGAATCCAAAAGCCAATTGTCTTGTAGAATACTCCACCCCATCCTTCTTCAAAGCATTTTGACACCATATCGTAGTCACTGCCTACAGGAGAAGATGAAAGGAAGAAGGGGTTTTCGCACTTAACACCAAGATATTCAATTGATAAATCTTTCTTAACTGCCATCTTATTTCACCCCTTTCTTTTCAAAATACTTCATGATGGAATATGCTGCCTCTTTACCGTCTCTGACTGCTTCTACTGCTGACTTTCCACCGTTTACGATGTCTCCTGCAGCAAACACTTTTGCCATGTTGGTCTTGCCCTTTGAATTAGCTGCAATGCCGCCCTTTTCGTTAAGCTTGGCAGCTGTAATCTTTTTCATATCCTCAGGCTTTTGACCTATTGCAAACACTACAGTGTCACATGCGATTTTCATTTCGGACTTTTTGTCCCTGCCTGTAAACACTGCATACTCCACCTTCTTTGCCCCCTGAATTTCACCGGGAGCCATATTGGTAGTAACACCAATACCTAAACTCATTGCATAATGCCATGCATCCATGGTCGCAGGAGATTCTTCCAGAGTTCTTCTGTAAACCACCTAAACATCCTGAGCTCCTAAAAGCTTAGCTGTTACTGCACAGTCAAGCGCAACGTCGCCGCCGCCTACTACTACTACAACATTTCCAGGTTTAAAATCGTTCTTCTTCGTTCTTGCTTTTTTCAGGAAATCAACTGCAGTGTACACACCTTTTAAATCAGTTCCTTTGATGTCAGGTTTCTTAGCACTCCATAATCCTGCGCCAATGAAAACTGCATCAAATCCCATCTCATCAAGATTAACATCTTTGCCTACCTCTGTATTCATGATGAACTTCACGCCAAGTCTTCTTACTTGAGCTATATCATGATCTACAACAGACTGAGGAAGTCTTGATGGGGTAATTCCGTATGTCAGCACTCCGCCCGGTTTCTCTTCCTTTTCAAAAATAGTAACTCTGTAGCCTTCTTTTGCAAGCTCGGAAGCACATGCCAGTGACGCAGGGCCTGCACCTACGCAAGCCACCTTAGCGTTCTTTTTCTTGGCCGGAGCAACAAGAGTCTTCATCTTATGAAGCTTTTCCTGCTCGATTGCATATCTTTGAAGCTTACCGATCTTTATTGGTTTGTCTATACCGCATCTTGAGCAGAATTCTTCACAAAGACGATCATAGGGGCAAATTCTTGCGCAGGAGCCGCCGAGAATATTGTTTTCTCTTATGGTCTCCGCTGCCCCCTTAACATTACGGAATCTTATGGACCTGATAAATTTTCCAGGATCCGTACCTGCAGGGCATCCTTTGCTACACGGTGCATCAATGCACAGAAGACATCTTGCCGCTTCTTCCATAGCTGTTCTGTGGGTGAAGCCACAGACAGCCTCGGTCGTGTATTTAGCCTTCACAACTTTACTCACGTTTTACCCTCCTTACAATAATAATATCTTTAGAATAAAAGCTATATCTAAAAGCTTCTTCCTTATTCGGAATCTGCTTTAAGAACTGCATTAAGCATCACTGATGCGCCTGCTGTACAATCCTCAGGTGAGGAATACTCAGGCTCACAGTGAGACAAGCCATCCTTTGATCTGACGAAAATCATAGTTGTAGGCATCATATAGTTACAGAACTGAGCATCATGGCCTGCTCCTGAGTGGATAACCTGATGTTTTAATCCCAGTTCTTCCGCAGAAGTTTTTACGTAGTTGAATAAAGTTTCGTTAAAATAAACTGTATCTCTTTGCCACTTCTCTTCGATCTCACATCTGCAGCCGGCCCATTCTTTTTTAGCAACATCTTCTAATATTGCCATAACCTTGGCTCTTACTTCCGGATCTTCATGTCTGCAATCAATAGAAAAATCGATATAATCAGGGATGACTGTATGCACACAAGGATGGCAAACTATTTCGCCTGTTGTGTAAACAAGTTCCGGTCTTCCTAATTTATCGACTTCTGTATGAATGTGAATAAGTGCTTGGGCTGCCGCAAAAAGAGCATCCTTTCTCTTAGCCATTGGGAAAGTTCCTGCATGAGCTGCCTGTCCAAAGAATTTTACCCTGTAGTTAAACATTCCCAGAACGCAGTCCACTACTCCAACTTCATTTCCCGCATCTTCAAGGATTGGTCCTTGTTCAATATGAAGCTCAAACATGGCTTTATATTTGTCGGGAGTTATTCTGTTTGCTTTGTCTCCTATAAAGGGATATTTAGCAAGTTGTTCGCCGAAGGTTGTTGTTTTGTCTACCACGCTTACGGATTTCATCATGTTGTCAAACTGAAAGTTTTTAGCTATGGCAGGAGGTAAATAATCATTTGTAATAATTCCTGACACCATCATTGCCGGTGGATAAAGTGAGCCTTCCTCATTAGTCCATATCATGGCCGTGAGGGGGTGCTTATGGGCTATTTTGTCCTTGGCAACGGTGGTCAGAGCTTCCATTGCTCCCATTACTCCCAAAATACCGTCATAGTTTCCTCCGTTTCTCACAGAGTCGCAGTGAGAGCCCATTACTATTCTCTTGGCCTTGGGATCTGTTCCCGGAAGTGTGGCATACATGCAGGCGAGATCGTCTATCTCAACAGTTGCGCCGATTTCTTCCATCCGTTTTTTGAATTCAGTCCTTGCCATTATGGATGCTTCTGACAGCTCATATCGAGTGATGCCTCCATCGCCGGTTGCACCAAATTGTGAGAAGGTATTAATTAAATCCTTCATTCTGTCAACGCTACATTTGTACATAACAGTGCCTCCTTTTTTATTTTTAGCTTTCGCTTTAAAAATATAATTAATATAGAAGAGTTTTCCCCTTCTCTTTTTTTGATTATCTCACTAAACCTGAAATAATTCAACCTTTTACAGAATACCCTTCAAGCTTCAAAAGAAATTCCTTTACATCAAGGCCGCCGCCGTAACCTGTAAGAGATCCGTCTTTCCCTATGACTCTGTGACATGGCACAATGATTGCTACAGGGTTATTGTGATTCGCACCGCCTACTGCTCTTACTGCTTTTTTATTCCCCACTCTTTCCGCAATATCCTCATAGGAGCAAACCTCTCCGTAAGGGATCTCAAGAAGAGCATTCCAGCATTTCTTTTGAAAATCAGTGCCCTCCAATTTTAATGGCAGATTAAAGGTTTTTCTCTCTTTCTTAAAATATTCCCCAAGCTGTGAAACTGCTTTTAAAAGGACTGTGGATGTGGTTTCCCACTGAGGCATTTTCCCTTTTCCAAAGTAATCCAGCCCAATGATAAAGCCGTCTTCCTCAATTATTTCGAATATGCCTATCTGTGAATTTACGTATGCTATGTTTTTCATGAAAAATACCTTTTTGAAATCAGTGGAGCGGGTGAGGAGAATCGAACTCCCGCCTTAGCCTTGGGAAGGCCACATTCTGCCATTGAACTACACCCGCTTCTATAATAGAAAAATAGGACCTTTTTATTATACCATTATTTGCTCTTTTGTAAATCTTAGGATCCCCCTTCGGTCCTTTTAAAGAGAAAAGCGTCTTTTGAATATTATCAAAAAACGCCTTATATTATATTTGAACCTAACCATTATTTATTAACTTTACCTATTGCCTTCTTAATTATCCCCGGCATTTTTTTTAGTTTTTCTACGGAAAGAGATGACACCGCTATTCGTAAGCCCTTAGCCATGGGGACAATGAAAACTCCTTCCTCCATTAAAGCATCCGCCACCTTATTTGAGTTGTCACAGGGGACAGAGATAAAGAATCCTCCACTGTATGGAGTCGTGGTCAGTCCCGCTTTTTCAGCCTCTTCTTCAAAAGCCTCCCCTCTTGAAAGAAGAATTGTCCTGAATGAAGCTCTCTCTTCCTGAATTTCCTTCATAAGTTTTTCATCCTTATGAACATTTGACAGAAGCACCTGTGCCGCTCTTGTGCAGTTTGACCATGTACCTCTGCAGGACTGCTCCGATACCTTTTTAAACTCTTCCGCTACCTCAAGGCTCTTTGAAAGGCAGATCATTGCACCGCCTCTCATACCGTATAAGGTATAGCCCTTTGACATGCTGTATCCTATTACTGTAAGGATGCGCTCATTAAGACCATCCAGCTTTTGTAAAAATCTTCTCACCAGAATGGGATCTACCGCATAGTCCAAATATGCACAGTCCACAAACAAAATGATGCTGCCCTTATCCTTCACCCCGTCTTCCATAATCTTGATTATTTTATCCCATTCATCATCGGATACAGTAAAACCCGTAGGATTATGGGCAGGGGTATTTAAAAGTATTACAACCTTTTCCTGCTTTTCTATAAGGAAGGCCAGCTTCTCTTTAAATGCATCAAAATTAAAAGTATTATTTTCCGTAAAGAGTGTAAAGGTTTCAATAGTTCTGCCGTGCTCCTGGGCAATTGTATGGTATGGCCCCCAGAACCAGTCTGTCGTCAGTATTCCGTCTCCCTGTTTAGAATAGTTTACTATAGTATTCCTGATAGCTCCGGACCCTCCCGGAGTAGCTATGGCTCTTGTAAAGCCTTTTACAGAATAGGAACCAAACACATCCTTTATAGTTGCCTCTTGAAAAGAAGGAAGGCCTCCTATGGGCGCATAGTCAGCATAATCCTCCGGCTTTAAACGTGATATGGCTTTCACAACAGAAGAAAGTATCATTAAATTTCCGTCATCATCAAGGAGAGACCCTACGGTGCCGTTAAACACCTTGTCCTTTCCTTCTTTCTGTGCCATTTCCTTTGCCATTCCGGAAATGCCAAAAATTACATCCCTTTCCGGTATTACCCTGCCGTTGGCCTCTGCCAAAATATATTTATCCATCTCCTCAATCTCCCTTAAAATTTCTTTTTATTATACCACTTATTCCCCCTATGGTATCAATCTCTTTCACCTTTTAGGTAATGGATTTTTAACCCCTTTTCCTTAAACTTGTTTTCATATTCCGTGGGAATATTATTATCTATACAACAGCTCTTTTCCATGTCCAATGCAGCCTCTGCAATTTTAAACCCATATTGGGGAAGTGTCTTCACAGAATAATCAAACAGACTGTCGTTATCCGTCTTAAGCTCTATGAATCCTTTTTCCAAAAGTATTTGATAAAAGCCCTTAAGGAAAAAAGGTGAAGTAAGTCGTCTCTTTTCATGTCTGTCCTTTGGCCATGGGTCGGGGAAATTCAAGTAGATTCCAGAAATGCTGCTCTTCTGAAACCAGGAAACAGGATCTTTCATAACTTGAGGGATAATTAAAACATTGGTTATTTCATCCCTTTCCAGTTTTTCAAGGACTCTCAGTGCCACACTTTCGTTTCCTTCAACGCCTATATAATTTCTTTCAGGGTTAAGCTTTGCCATGCTTGAAAGGAATCTGCCTTTCCCGCACCCTATTTCAAGAAACAATGGATTATCAGAAGGAAATGTTGTAAGAGCATCAAGAGGCAGCTCTTTAATAATATATTGTTGAAAGGCTTTCAACCTCTCTTCTATATCTTTAATCTTCCTTTGTCTCATCTTCTCTTTTAAACAAACAGGTTTTTATAATTTTTCAGGATTTTAAGAAGCGGATATCCAAGGCCGTAGCAGGAAACAATTTGGCCTAAGGTAACCCAGCCAATACAGATAAACAAAGGTAGAGGCACTCCGTAGCCGTAATGAAGCAGCATTCCTACTGCCATCCCATTTATTACCGTGGGAGGCAGAGGCACAAGTAAAGAACGGTTCCTGAGCATTCTTGAGAAAAAGGCGGCAACAAGGGTGGCTGTTCCTCCCACAATCATATCGGGAAGACCGTAGGGGCCCACCATATTGGCAATAAGGCAGCCTGCGAAAAGTCCGGGGATGGCAGCAGAAGTCAAGGCAGGCAGAACAGTCAAAGCTTCCGATACTCTCACCTGCATCACTCCGTAACTTAAAGGTGCAAGAGCTATGGTTAAAACTGCATATACAGAAGCGATTACTGCTGCTTCAATAAGCTTTTTCGTTCTCATACCAACAACCCCTTAATACTGGGTTCTGCCACGATTATTACAACGAACAGAATCAGAAGAAATACTGCTACGTAGTCTCCCTTCCTTATTCTTATGGCATTCATTCTCGTTCTGTGTTTGCCCCCTCTATAGCACCTTGCCTCCATGGCCATGGCAAGGTCCTGGGCAATCCTGAAGGCGCTGATAAACAGTGGGACTAAAAGAGGTATTAAGCTTTTTGCCCTCCTTATTACATTCCCGCTTTCAAAATCAGCACCTCTTGCCATTTGAGCCTTCATGATTTTATCAGTTTCCTCCAACAAGGTGGGAATGAACCGTAAAGCTATAGTCATCATCATGGCAAGCTCATGGGCAGGTACCTTAAATACAGTGAGAGGCTTCAAAAGGCTTTCGATTCCGTCTGTCAAATGGATGGGTTTGGTTGTAAGGGTTAAAAGAGATGAACCTATAATTAACAGTATCAATCTTATAGCCATAAAAACAGCTATAAAGAGGCCCTCTCTCGTTATATGCAAAAACTTCCATTGCCACAAAACCTCTCCTCCAATCATAAACATATTCACAGTAAAAGTAAAAATGATGATTATGAAAATCGGCTTTAACCCTCTGATGATAAACTTAAGAGGAACTCCTGAAGCTTTGATAATTATTGAAAGCACAAGTACGGCAAAGAAGAAGCCCCAAAAATCCTTTACAAGAAAAAGCGCAACAATATATGTCAGAGCCATCACTATCTTGACTCTGGGGTCAAGTCTATGTATTCCCGATTCCCCGGGGAAATACTGTCCCAGTGTAATATCCCTGATCATGGTTTTATGGCCTCATAAATTGCGGATACCGCCTCTTTCACAGACATGGGGTTGCCTTTAATTTTAAGCCCTCTTTCCCTTAGTGTCCTTATTAGCTCAGCAGCAGGAGGAATATCCAGATCCATTTTAATCAGCTCATCCTCCCTTTTAAAAATCTCAAGAGGTGTTCCTTCCATAACCAGCTTACCTTTTTCAATAACAAGAACCTTGTCGGCATAATTTACGATATCTGCCATATTGTGGGAAACAAGTATGGTTATGCCTCCCTTGGCCTTATGAATTTTTTCCACAAGCTCCAGAATGTCATGGTGGCCCTTGGGATCAAGGCCGGCTGTAGGCTCATCCAGTATTAATACTTCAGGCTCCATGGCCATAACTCCTGCTATAGCCACTCTCCTCTTTTCTCCGCCCGAAAGCTCAAAAGGCGATACATCTCCCACAAGTTTTACATCCATACCCACCTGTTTCAGAGCTTCTCCTACTCTTCTTTCCGCTTCCTCCATGGATACTCCAAGATTCAAAGGCCCAAAGGCCACATCCTTTGCCACCGTCTCTTCAAATAGCTGGTACTCCGGGTACTGAAAAACCAGGCCTGTCTTTCTTCTGATTTCTGTTAAGGAGCCTTCCTTTTTCGTAATATCTTCCCCGTCAATAATAATGCTCCCGCTGTTAGGTTTAAGAAGCCCCGGCAGATGCTGGACGAGAGTAGACTTTCCCGAACCTGTATGTCCGATGATTCCCACAAAGCTTCCATCCTCTATTTCAAAGGAAATGTCTTCTATGGCCACCTGTTGATGAGGAAGTCCTTCTGCATATATGTGAGTCAGATTTTCAACCTTTATTGACATAAATAATCCACCATTTCTTTTACGGTTACAATATGCGTGGGTACATCAATGCCCTTTTCTCTTAACCCTTCCGCCACCATCACAGCCAAAGGCACATCAAGATCGTAGCTTCTGATTTCTTCCACCCTGCTGAACACTTCTCCGGGGGAACCCTTCAAAGCCACCTTTCCCTTGTCCATTATATAGATGTAATCTGCTAAGGACGCCTCATCCATAAAATGGGTGATAAGCACCACAGTGATCCCTTCTGAGTTCAGAGTTTTAATTATAGTCATAACTTCTTTTCTGCCCTTGGGATCCAGCATGGCTGTAGGTTCGTCAAAGATTATTACATCAGGCCTCATAGCCACTACTCCGGCAATAGCAATTCTCTGTTTCTGGCCGCCTGAAAGCAGATGTGGGCCTGATTTTCTTTCATCGTACATGTTTACAGACTTTAAAGCCTCATCCACTCTTCTCCTGATTTCCAGAGGTTCAACTCCAAGATTTTCAGGTCCGAAGGCCACATCATCCTCCACCACGGAGGATACAAGCTGGTTGTCAGGATTTTGAAATACCATTCCTGCACTCTGTCTGATATCCCAAAGGTATTCCATAACCCTTGTGTCCATTCCCTTAATGTAAACAGCACCGCTTGTGGGTAAAAGCAGTGCATTAATGTTTTTGGCCAGAGTGGATTTACCGGACCCGTTGGATCCGATCACAGCTGTGAAGCTGCCCTTATGAATCTTAAGAGAAACTTGATCCACCGCTCTTTTTGGAGTTTCTTCCTACGAAACAGTGCCATATTCAAATATCAAATTTTGTATGTCAATTATGTTTTCCATATACGTTCTTCATAATGTCTTTTAACTTAATAAATAATTCTTTATTGTAACTATTTCCCCCCACGTTTTTTTCCAAGGTGTTCAAGGCTTGTTCCACAGGCAATTCCTCCAGGTACATTATTTCAGCAAATCTCTTAATTATTCCCAACACCTTTGACAGTTCGGGGTAGGATAAGGGTTCTTGCCCCGTAAGCACTTTATCCTGATTCCTAACGATACACGCCGTATCCTCAAACCCCGGTATGTGGCGTAAAATATAGTAGCCTGACTCATGGTAATCTGTTTCACTAATCAGATTGTTGGAGTAATAGTAACTGTCTTCACCTGTAAGACAGCCTGCAGCTCTCACTTTTCCAATATCCCAGTATTTCACTGCGCTGAGTAAATCTTCCCTGGTTTTTTCCGAATATCCAAGGGCATCGGAAATCTTTTCTGCCAGCTCTGTCATGATCTTTTTATATTTTGCTTCTGAAGGATAAACATCTTCAACTCGCTTAATTATTTTGTCAATGAGCTCTATTATATTCTCCCAGCCGTTTAAACGTTTGTCCTGATACATCTCGCTGTCGGCAATCTGAATAATATCTGTAATCGATTGTTTATCATCAGTCTTTGTGGCATATCCCATAGCTACAGATATGAGGCCCTCTTCTTTTTCCAGCTCCTTTTTAATTCTTTCCATGATTTCCATGGTTTTTAGGCTGTCCGTTTCAGGCAGAGCAATCATAAATTCATCTCCCCCTACACGGCCTATACCTTCTTTGTAATCCGTTACCCTTTTGATTACAGCAGAAAGCTTCTTTAAACTGTTATCACCTTCAGCATGGCCCATAGCATCATTTATCAGCTTCAAACCGTTTACATCTATGATTATAATGGAGATAGGATATTTTTTATCCTTGTCCAAGGTGACAAGGTAATTCTCAAAGGCCATTCTGTTATGAACACCCGTAAGCCTGTCATGGGATGCCATAAACAGAACTTCCTCTTCTGCCTTTTTTCTTTCAGTAATGTCACTTACCATTACAAGGTGAGAATTTTTGTTTTCTTCATCCTCATATTTAGTTATGGTCATATGAACCCAAATTATTGAATTATCAGATCTTATATAACGTTTTTCCATCTGGAACCCGGTTATGGTGCCCTTTATCAGCTTATCCATATAATCATGGTTTTCCTGAACTTCATCGGGATGAGAATATGCTTCCCAGGGCAATGTTAAAAGCTCTTCTGCCGATCTTCCCAACATTTCTGTAAAGGCATTATTAAAGGATTTTGCTGTAAATGTAGGTGTATCGTATATGGCAATTCCTATTGTGGCTTTCTCAAAAATTCCTTTATATTTAGAGATTTCCCTTTTAAGGTCCAAATTTTCTTTGAACTCCTCCGATATATCGGGAGTATACCCCAGGACTCCCATTATTTCTCCTTCAGAATTTTTGAATGGCTTCTTTTGAATGTAAAGGATACTGCCGTCAATATTCCTTTCGGAGAACTTCAAGGTTTTACCTCTTTCAATTACTTCTCTGTCTGTGGCTTCGAACATCTGACTGAATTCAACGGGGTAGATATCCACATCCCTTTTGCCGATGATTTCTTCCTCAGACAAGCCGTCATTTTCCAGTATAAATCTATTCACGTAAACATATCTTGACTCCCTGTCCTTTACGAATACTTCAAAGGGCAGTGAATCCAGAATCTTCTCTAATATGGTTCTTTCATCCATTTCATCCATAGTTTTCAATTTACTCACCTCGCTATGAACAAAAGAGTGCTTCCAAAAACAATTTTTCAGAAGCACCCAGTTATGACTTATACCAGCTCCAGGAAAACCACTTCCGCCCCATCGCCCTCTCTGGGCCCCAGCTTCAGTATACGCGTATACCCACCGTTTCTTTCCTGATATTTTGGTGCTATTTCATCAAAGAGTTTTTTTACAACGTCTTCATCATACACATAACCCAGCACAAGCCTTCTTGCATAAAGATCACCCTTTTTAGCTAAAGTTATCATTTTTTCCGCCTGTCTCTGGGCTTCTTTCGCTCTTGTGATAGTAGTGGAAATTCGTTCTTCTCTGAAGAGATCTGTCACAAGATTTCTAAGCATTGCCTTTCTGTGAGCGCTGGGTCTTCCCAGCTTTCTATATCCCGGCATCACGCTGCTCCTTTCCTAGTCGTCACTTGGCTTTAAGCCAAGGCCTAATTCTTCAAGAATATTCTTAATTTCATCTAAGGATTTTTTCCCAAGATTTCTTACCTTCATCATGTCTTCTTCTGTTTTCTGTGTCAGCTCTTCTACTGTGTTTATAGAAGCACGCTTCAGGCAGTTCCTCGATCTAACAGACAGCTCTAAGTCTTCAATGGTCATCTCCAGTGCTTTTTCCTTCTGGTCCTCTTCCTTTTCCACCATGATCTCCATTTTATCTGTAAGATCTGTAAGCTCTGTAAACAGACTTAAGTGCTCCTGCATTATTTTCGCTCCAATGGATACACCTTCATCAGGTGTAATGGAACCGTCAGTCCATATCTCCAGTGTAAGCTTGTCAAAGTCTGTAATATGGCCTACACGAGTATCCTCTACCATGAAGTTAACCTTAACGACAGGTGTGTAGATTGAGTCTACGGGAATGACACCGATAGGCATGCCCTCATGCTTGTTTTGCTCAGCAGAATCATAACCTCTTCCTTGTGAAAGATTAATTTCCATAACCAGGGTTGCATCATCTT
>JAAZGD010000082.1 GCA_012511395.1 Clostridiales bacterium | reverse complement strand
TTTGAGCGTCTTTATAGCCTCCAAGGTCTGATATATAATAGTCCATTGACTTCAGTTCCGAAGCTATTTTCAAAAGCCTGCCTTCACCCAGCGTTATGGAAGGGTGATTTAACTCCTCCTCCTTAATGCCTGCCCTTTTCAGAATAACCATTCCCAATTCGTAAGGAACTACTGTTAAAAGCATTTCTCTTATTTTGAGATTATGAATCAAAGCTCTGTCCTTCAATAGTTCCAAAACACCACGGCGATTAAATCCCTCCATAAAATCTAATGACAAGCTGTAATCATGGATTTCATCCTCCTGTTTAAGATATGTGAGGGAGCTTAAGTTCATTATGGCTATCCCAGATATACCTTTTTTGCTGAATTGTATCTCCCCTGATTCTTCCGCCTCAATATTTCCTTTAAACTTTAGAATTGCTTTACCCTTTGCCCTGATGCCCACAAGGCTCGTGTCATAATCCTTTACGGAAAAATGGGTAAGGCCGGGATACACAGGTCCTATGGATATGCCTAAATCCTTTGCCATCTTAAATCCGTCTCCTGTAGCTCCAAGCTGAGGCATAGCTTTTCCCCCGGATGCCAGAATAACAAAATCAGCCTCCAGCTCTTCGCCTTCCCTGCTTTTCACAATAAACCGTGAGCCTGAAGCCATAACTTCCATGGCCGAAAATTTCGTTTTAATAATTACATCCCAAGAAATCAGGGCTTCCTTCAACATAAGAACCACATCCTTTGCTCTGCCGGAAAAAGGATATATTCTTCCTTCCTCCTCCTGTCTTGTAAGTATCCCCAGTGAATTTATAAAGCCTGTTACAAGGTGCCCTTGGGGAATATTATTGTTGGACAAGTTGCATCGCCCATTCCCTGTGGCTTTTAGTTTCTTAAGAAGCTCTTCGTTCTTCTCCAGGATGGTCACTCTTATGGTTTTATCGGCTGTTTTAATTTTCAAAGCAGCTAAAGTGCCTGAGGCGCCGCCGCCGATGATTACAACAGATGTCACGTAAAGAATCTCCTTTGTAAGTATTAACACATTATAACATGCCACAATAATAAAACCGCCTGTGAGGCGGCCTTTATAAGGGGAAAGGAATCACTCCTTCTCCTCTTTACTCTGTTTCTTGCCTACGACCTGATAGTCTACTTTAAATGCTGTCATTAAAAATATAAATACAGGTACACCGATCAATAAGCCCCATACTCCCATATAATGCTCTCCAATTAACAAAATCAGAAATACAAAGGATATGGGAAGCTTTGTCTTTCTGGACATAAGTTTGGGGTTTAAAAAATAGGCTTCAAAGGCGTGAAGTAAAATAATAAAGATCACAACCTTCAATACAGTGGCAAGACCGCCTACGGTAAAGCCTATAACAGATAAGGGAATAAAAGAAATTATTACTCCCGCCACAGGAATAAGGCCTAAAAGAAATACCATAAGACCCAGGCCTCCTACTGCCGGGTATCCCAGAAGACTTAAAGCTATTGTGGTAATAATTGCGTTTATAAAGGCTATGGTAATCTGAACCTTCATCACCTGTCCGAAGGTTACACAGAAACCTCCTCCGTAAGTTATGAAGTATTCATAGAGGAAGGGCACACTGCTCTTCTTCACATTATTTCCAAATTGGGCGATCTTGGATTTCTCGGCAATAATTGCAAAGCTTAAAATCAACGCTATAAACACCTTAAGGAGAAACCCACTAAGTGTGGTTACAATATTCGCCAAAGCAAAGCCGGCCTTGCCTATATATTCATTGAAATCAATTCCTGAAAGCATATTTTGACTGTAAGGGCCTAATGCCAGTCTGACGGATTCTATATCAAAGTTTGCAAAAGCATTGGCAATTATATTTATCTGATAGAGAAGCTTGGGGAAAATATAAACGCTTACAATTGCAATGAGGCAAAAGAAGAGAATATAAAGGGCCAAAAGTACCACAGGGTCAGGCAACCTCTGGCCAAGATACTTAACATATCTTTTCTGTACTATTTCCAGACAGTGATAAAAGACAAAGGTAAGTATAAAGGTCAACAAAACCAGATCCAACATATACCAGACTGTAAGAAGGAGACCCAGCAGCACTATTAAGGATATTATTCTTTCCTTTTTGTTTTCAGGTAAAAGGCCCTCGCCTATGTTTTTAGCCATCAGCCTGCACTTTCCTGGGAAGCACTAAAATACAGCATATTTATGCCCTGCAATAAAAACACCAAACTTAGAAGCAATATTATGGGAATATCGAATACTGACTGGTTAATGAGAAGGTATGCTCCCACCAAACTTGAGATTGAGCCGAAGAATATGAGCCACTTAAAATCCCCCAGCCACTTTTCATTAATTCCGCTTACAATCCTAAAAATACCTGAGGAAAGAATTCAAAGTCCAAAGAAAACAGGAACCACCACATCGGCTGTAAGCATATTGAAAAGCACCAGCAATGCAAGAATAATTGTAGTTATTCCATCGCCTAAAAGCCAGGAAGGTCCTATCTTCCTGGTTTTTTTTATGATTAAAAAACTGGTAAACAAGGATGTTCCTTGAAGTAGCATCATTACACCTAATAAAAAAGCCAATGACAAGTAAGTTGCCCCTGAGTGAGCAAAGCACCAAACGCTGGTAAATACCAATAATACTCCTGTCAAAGTTGCTCCTACTCTCATTAAATACCTCCTAGAATAACCATTAAATTATATCTTTTTATCTGTTCTCAGTCAATGTCTTATGGTTTTGGCAAAAGTACATTCCTAAGAGGGAATTACAATAATTTCAGTCTTTTTAGACAGTCTTCCCTTTAGCATATTAACCATGTTGGAGCCTTCTTCAGTTTCCTGGGATTGGCCTAATATGAGATGGGATATGTTGTTTTTATCCACTAAATCCAAAAGGGTGTCAAGAACATGGTTAGATCTTACAACTGTAAGATTTGCGCCGTATTCCAGAGCCTTTTCGTAGAGGTAATCAAGGGCCTCCCCTTCTTCAGTATTGCCTAAAAATTTAAATTCATAATGTGCTACATGGATTATATAAAGTTCTCCTTTTATATCCTCCTTTAATTCATGACCGTACCTTATAAGTCTGTCACAGGTCTTCTGTTGAGTTACTGCCACCATTATGTTTTTTGCCATTACATTTCTCCAATCTTATCAATTATTTCCATAATCTTTTTTTCAAGAGGTTTCCCCTTTGAATAATCGGCTTTGAAAATATAGTCTACTCTATCCTGGGAAAGCATTTTCCTTGCCAACCCATCATCTTCTCCATATACAGCAATGGAATGACCGCCTTGAGTTTTAACAATTTTCATACAAGGTATGTCCGTCATTCCGTCTCCCAGATAAATCATATTTTTAAAGGGTACTCTTCGGTCCTCCTCCTTAACAAACTCATTTATCCCATCATGGTTTGTTACATCCATTTCACCTTTGTTAATCCTGAATAAAAACTGTGTTTTGGAAGTATAGTTTACTGCCATGGCAGGCCATACGGGCACGCCCCTTTCGTTATAGACGAATTCTGCGGCAAAAATCTTAGTAAATTCTTTTGCGATTTTCGTACCTTCAATAATTTCCTTTAGACCTGAGGAAATTATATAGTGCTCTACCGTAATTCCTTTCTTAAGACCATATTCATTAATCCTTTGAAACCATGATAAAACTCCGGGGAAGACAGATACCTTTTCGCCCATCTTCTTGAATACATCCTTTGTAAGAAGCATTTTCCCTTCAGCTTCCATAAGCATCACCATCATGTACCCAAGAATCATATCCATCAAGTACTGCTTCACGGTTTTCGTACACAAGGACCAGAAATTCTCCGCTTCCATGCCTATGCCGGGAATGAACCCGTAATTCTGCATGTCTTGGGGAGAAAGGGTTTTATCAAAATCATAAGCCAGCGCAACAATTTTTTCTTTCATATTCTTCACTCTTAAAAAGGGACTAAACAATTATACCATGTACCCATGGGTATTTAAGTGAAAGTTGTGTGAACTTTTCTTCTATCATAAACACAGGTAAGATTATATAATGATTTTATGGATAAAGTAATACTTCACTGCGATATGAATGGTTTTTTTGCATCTGTTGAACTTCTTGATTACCCTGAGCTTAAAGACGGCCCCATGGCTGTATGCGGTAATCCTGAGGATCGAAGAGGTATAATATTGGCAAAAAACCAGTTAGCCAAGGAAAAGGGGATAGTTACCGCCGAAACCTTGTTCAGCGCTTTAAAAAAGTGCCCTGATTTAAAGGTTGTGCCTCCCCACCATGAAAAGTACAGTCATTACTCCAAACTTATTAATGAAATCTATTACAGGTATACAGATTTGGTTGAACCTTTCAGCATAGATGAGTCCTGGCT
>JAAZGD010000008.1 GCA_012511395.1 Clostridiales bacterium | reverse complement strand
TCCCTATACTCCCTTTGGCTTCTGCATGCTTTTAAGAAAGCATATTGCTCCTTCAAGAATCCAGCTTGTTGAACAGGCAGGAAAGGACAGAATCATAAGATTTCACCTTGAAGCTGCAGACAGTCTGGGTTATAAGCAGGAAAAACTGCTTATTTTTGAAATAATGGGAAAACACAGCAACCTTATACTGGTGGATAAAGAAACAAACATGGTAATAGACAGCCTTAAGCGTGTTTCCTTTGATATGAGCAGACAAAGGCAGGTGATGTCCCATCTTTTATATACACCTCCCCCTTTACAACTGAAGGAGGATATATTAAATATTACTCCAAAACTTATTAAAGACATAACTGAATCTGAACTGCCTTTGGAAAAAACTCTTCTGAATAGCCTGGAAGGCTTTTCCCCCTCCCTATGTCAGGAGGTGGTTCACAGAGTTTTAAAGGAAGGAGGAATATCCTATGAAAATCTGGAGAAGGTGTTGACAGAGATTAAAGATATCCTGAAAAATGATATGTACCACCCTTCAATATATTTTGACAAGGATAAAAGTATAAAGGATTTTCATGTAGTACCCATGACCATATATGATGGTATTTATTCCAAAAAGGTCTTTCAATCGGTAAATGTGATGCTATATTATTACTTCAATGAAAAGGATGCCTTTAACATTCTGAAACAGAAGAAGGAAAGCATTATAAAATCCCTTGAACAGGCAAAGGAAAAACTGCTGTCAAAGCAGCTCTTACTTTTAGAGGAGTTGAGGGAAGCTGAAAAGAAAGATGTTTGGAAGCTTTACGGCGATTTAATAATTTCCAACCTTCATCTCATGGAGGAGGGCTCTCACAAGGCTGACCTTGTAAATTATCTTGATAACAGCAAAGTTACAATACCTTTAGATTCAAAGAAATCCCTTTCTCAAAATGCCCAAGGCTATTATAAAAAGTATCATAAGGCCAAGGTGGCCATTGATGAAAAAAGCAGTCAGCTAAAGGAAACAAGGCTTGACCTTCTGTATCTTGAAGGTAATCTGGACCTTATAAACAGGACTGAGGACATAAATATCATTGAGGAAATACGAGATGAATTGAGAGAAAACGGATATTACAGGAAGCAATGGGTGAAACCTATGGTGTAAAAGGAAAAGGCCGACTTTGAAAGATATGAATTGAAGAGTAAGAGCCTGGTTCTGGTGGGAAGAAATAACAGGGAAAATGATCTTCTCACCTTTAAGGAAAGCAAACCCGGAGATTACTGGTTTCATGTTAAGGATTATCCAGGTTCCCACGTCCTTCTAAGACCTAAAAATAAAACCTTGACTCAGGAGGAAATTACAGAGGCGTCGGAAATAGCCGCATACCACAGTGCCCTAAGGAATTCTCAAAAGGCTTCCGTTGATTATATGCCTATTAGGTACCTTAAGAAGCCACAAGGAGCAAGGCCGGGGGTAGTTATCTTCACACGGCAGAAAAATATAATTGTAGAACCGAAAATTCCCAAAGAATAATCATTTTTCTTCTTTGACCTTGGACCAGCTCCAATGTTTATACTGTAAGTATAAGTTTAGAGCGAGGTCATATAAGGAGAAAGTGATGAATATTAATATTATCGGAGTACCCACTTATTACGGCTCAGACAAAAAGGGACCTGAATTGGCTCCCAATAAGCTAAGGCAAAACAACATCAAAGCTTTATTATCATCCCTTTTACATGATGTAAAGGATGAAGGGGATGTGTCCGTTCCATATGTGGAAGAAAAGGACAAGCTGAAAACCGGCAAAAACCTGAAATATCATCACCCTTTGTTGGAAGTGCTGGAAGAGACGGCTGACAGAACTTATAACAGCCTTAAGAGGGGCTTCTTTCCTCTTATAATAGGCGGTGATCACTCCGTTGCTTTAGGAAGCATCAGCGGCATCGCTAAATACTTTAATGATTTAGCGGTAATCTGGATTGACGCTCACGGCGATATAAACACCGACTTAACAAGTCCCAGTGGCAATATTCACGGTATGCCTCTTGCTGCTCTCATGGGCTATGGCGACGAAAGCCTGGTAAATTTATACAGTAAAGGGAAAAAGGTTCCCACTGAAAACGTGTGGCTTGTGGGAGCAGGGGACCTTGACCGGGGGGAGCTGGATCTTATTTCCCACACAAACCTTAAAGTTTATCCTTCCTCTGAAGTGATTAAAAAGGGCCCTGAGGAAACGGCCCATATGATTCTGGATATGATAAAAAACCGGGGCATTTCCAATATCCATATAAGCTTTGATATAGACTTTGTAGATGAAGCCTTTGTCCCGGGGACAGGAACTCCTGTAAAGGGAGGGCCTAATTCAGAGGAGGCTATTCTCCTTGTGAAGAAGCTGATGGATTCTGAAATGGTACGCTCCATGGACCTTGTAGAGTATAATGTAAGTGAAGATAAGGATGATATTACACTTAACTTTATAATGGACTTTATTAACAAGGTTTTTAAAATGTAAGGAGTTTAAATTGGTCACGGGGAAAGTATTTCTTATAGGAGAGCTGGCTAAGCTTTTTGGTATTTCGGGAGATACCCTAAGGTATTATGACAAAATCGGCCTTCTCAAGTCGGAGAAGGATCCTGTGAACAATTACCGTTACTACAGCCTTGAGTCCTTTTTCACCCTTGGCAGAATCTTGTTTCTGAAGAGCTTAGGTATTTCAGTCAAGGATATTAAAGCCTATATGGCAGACCAGGATACGGCACACCTTCTTTCTCTCCTCTCTCAGGAAAACCAAGATATAGACAAGGCCATAATCAGGCTGTCCAATATGAAAACTAAAATTGAGAATAAAATCAATATGCTGAAGGAAGCTTCTGTTAATTTGGATAAGGTAGTAATAAGAACTCTGCCTGAAAAAAGAGGGTTTATTATATCCATGAAGGACAGAGGAAACGGAAGTGCGCTTAAATCAGCATTTTTGGAAAAGCGCTCCTTTCTATCCATGTCATCCTTTCTTATTGAAGGGCAAGTGTTTACAACCCTTTCAAAGGAAGATATCTTGGGCAGGAATTACGACAATTTCAACTATTTTATAGAAATTCTATCAAAGGAATATGACAACAATGTGGAAATTATTGAGAAAGGTGAATATGCATCCATAACTTTCAAGGGAGCATACCATAAATTCCCCTATTATTACGAAAAAATCCTGTCTTACATAGAGGATGAGGGCTATGAGGTTTCAGGTCCTTCCATCGAAAAAAACATAGTGGATTACGGTTTTACAAAAAAAGAGGAGGAATACGTGTCGGAAATACAAGTTCCCATAAAAAAGTAATAAATTGACATTTACCATATTTTTCCTTATACTGTAGGTGATTGAGTTGGCCTTATGGCCTTTTAGAGTTATAAGGAGAAATAATATGGAAAAGCACGCCTGTTATCTCTGCCACCGTATAACACTGACCAAAAAAATTGCCGGTGGTTATATTTGTGAAAACTGTATTAACTCAATAAAAATTCACTATATAGAACCGAAAGTAAAATAGATTAAGTTGGAAAGATGTTTTCCAACTTTTTTAGTACTTTTAGAAACTCATCCGGTAAGCTGCTGTCCACCTCCAAATACTCTCCTGTAGCAGGATGAATGAATCCCAAAATCTTCGAATGAAGGACCTGGCCTTTTACGTTTACTGAATTCTTTTTTGGTCCATATAATTGATCCCCTAAAACAGGGTGCTTGATGTAGGCCATATGGACTCTTATTTGGTGTGTTCTTCCTGTTATAAGGGTTGCCTTCAAGTAAGTATACTTTAGAAATCTTTTTAAAACCTCATACTCTGTAACAGCCTCCCTTCCCTCAGGTGAAACTGTCATCTTCAGTCTGCTTTTCTCATCCCTTTTGATTCCCTCACTTATGATGCCCCTGTATTCTTTAAAATTATCAAGGCATAGTGTCTCATAAACCTTCTTCACCCTTCTTTCTGCAAATTCCTTGGTTAAAAATTCATGAGCATCATTGTTCTTGGCACATACTAAAAGGCCGCTTGTGTCTTTATCCAATCTATGGACAATGCCGGGCCTTTGTATTCCGTTTACTGTACTCAGCTGATCTTTATAATGGTAAAGAAGAGCGTTTACAAGGGTCCCTTTATAATTCCCGGGGCCGGGATGAACCACCATGCCCTTTTCCTTGTTTATAATAATAATATCCTTATCCTCATAAACAACATTAAGGGGCAAATCTTCAGGCTCGGGAGAAGGC
>JAAZGD010000081.1 GCA_012511395.1 Clostridiales bacterium | reverse complement strand
ATATTATCCATACGCCTATCGGAAAGGTTTCCTTCGGAGCAGAAAAGTTGGCAGATAACTTTAAAGCTCTCCTTGAGGCTGTAATTAAGGCAAAGCCTGCGGCAGCAAAAGGTCAGTATTTAAAATCTGTTACACTTGCAACAACCATGAGTCCCGGGGTTAAGGTAAATCCGCAGAAGATTTAGCCTTTTAACCAAATTACAATTGAAAATCAACCTAAGACAGCGGGAGCGCAAGCTTAATAACCCGCCGAGGTACAATATAAAGTGTTGTCCTCGTTTGTCTTTTTAAAAGAAAACGAGGTTTTTTATAGGGTACCGAAACTATTATTCTTGCCAAAAGGTTTTGGCAAAGAAAGGAGATAAATATGTCAGATGCAATAAAAGCTCAAAAGCAACTGGTGATAGATGAGATTAAAGAGAAATTCAGCAAAGCGAAGTCTGCTGTAATCGTTGATTATCTTGGCATTACAGTTGAAGAAGCAAATACCATGAGAAAAAAGCTGAGAGAGGCAAATGTGGACTACTCAATATACAAGAACACCATGGTTAAGAGAGCCATTGAGGGAAGCGACTTTGCACCTCTTGTAGATGACTTAAAGGGACCAAGCGCATTTGCATTCAGCTATGATGACCCTACAAGCTCAGCAAGAGTTATAAACGAATCTATTAAAGAGTTTAAAAAGATGGCTTTCAAGGCCGGTATTGTGGAAGGTGTATATTATGACCATGAAGGCATGACAGAGATAGCAGCCATTCCTTCAAGAGAAGTGCTCATAGCCAAGTTTATGGGAAGCATTCAGTCCCCTGTATCAAAGTTTGTTCGCACATTGCAAGCAATAAGCGATGCTAAAACAGAGTAATTTAGAGATAGTATTATAAATATTTAAGGAGAATAAAATGAATAAGGATCAAATAATCGAAGCCATAAAAGGCATGACAGTATTGGAGCTTAACGAGCTTGTAAAGGCTTGTGAGGAAGAGTTCGGCGTATCAGCAGCAGCTCCCGTTGCAGTAGCAGCTAATGGAAACGGTGGAGCAGCAGAAGAAGAAAAGACTGAATTCACAGTTACATTGATAGCGGCAGGAGCAGAGAAAATCAAGGTTATCAAGGTTGTAAGAGAGCTTACAGGTCTTGGTCTTAAGGAAGCCAAGGATTTAGTTGACGGCGCTCCCCAGAATGTAAAAGAAAATATCGAGAAATCTGAAGCCGATGCAATAAAGGCACAGCTTGAAGAAGCAGGAGCACAAGTAGAGCTGAAATAATTTACCGGAAAATAAGGGGGTTTCGGTTCCGGGTGTTTTAACAGGAGCCGAAAGAGTTTTTTGGTAAAGGAGAAAGCTTTGAAAAAAGTGCTGATTAGTGGTTGCTTGTACGGCGACCTTGTGAGGTACGATGGAAAGCCTGTTGATTTTAAGGAGCCTCTCTTTCTTAAGTGGAAGGAGGAGGGTAGGCTTATACCTTTTTGCCCTGAAGTTTTCGGCGGTCTTGAAGTTCCTCGCTCTGATTGTCAGAGAAGAGGGGACAAGGTCTTTAACAGACTTGGAGAAGACGTAACAGAAGAGTTCATAAAAGGGTCAAGGGAAGCTGTAAGAATCGCAAAGGAGAATGATATAGCCTTTGCAATAATGAAAGAAAGAAGTCCCACCTGTGGATCTTCCATCATTTATGACGGCACCTTTTCAGGGAACAGAATCCCGGGAGAAGGAGTAGCGGTGGAGATGCTCAGGAAACAGGGCTTTTTAGTGTTTAATGAAGACAGTCTTTCAGAGGCCAATGAAGTTCTCAAGGCTCTGGAGACTGAAGAGATTATGGCAAATAATGTAAAATTGCAAGAAAAATCTATTGACTAAGAGGATTGCTTGTAATAAAATATTATATTGCCATGAAATGCCGTTTTTCATATATTTAAGGAGTGAGTAAAATGCCGAAACCCGTTAAATTTGGACGAAAAACCCGTATGAGTTATTCTAAAATTAACGAAGTTACGGAGATGCCCAACCTCATACAAATACAGACTGAATCCTATAATTGGTTCATAGAAGAAGGATTGAAGGAAGTTTTTGAGGATGTTTCTCCAATTGAAGATTATGCAGGAAATTTAGCCTTGGAATTTGTCAGCCATTCTCTAAGCGACCCTCCTAAATGGGAGGAAGAGGAATGTAAGGACAGAGACGGTACTTATGCTGTTCCCTTGAAGGTTAAGGTAAGACTTATTAACAAGGAAACAGGAGAGGTTAAGGAACAGGAAGTCTTTATGGGAGACTTCCCCCTTATGACCGACAAAGGCACATTTATATATAACGGGGCAGAAAGAGTTGTGGTAACACAGCTTGTGAGAAGCCCCGGACCTTATTATGACATGTCTATTGACAAGTCCAACAAGAAGCTTTACTCCACCACTGTTATTCCTAACAGGGGAGCATGGCTTGAGTATGAAACTGATTCCAATGAAGTGATATCAGTTCGTATTGACAGGACCAGAAAACAGCCTGCCACTACCCTGTTAAGAGCAATAGGTGTTGGGACCAACGAAGAGATTATCGAACTTTTCGGTGATGATCCAAGATTGCTAAAAACTCTTGAAAAGGACACTACAAGAAGTCAGGAAGAAGGTCTGAAGGAAATTTACAGAAAACAGAGACCGGGAGAGCCCCCTACACTGGAAAGTGCCAAGGGCTTATTGGAGTCCATGTTTTTTGACCCCAAAAGATATGACTTAGCGAAAGTAGGAAGATATAAGTACAATAAGAAACTGGGTCTTTCAAACAGGATTTTTGGATGTAAGGCAGCAGAAGATGTTTATGATCCTGTGACAGGTGAGGTTTTAACTTCAAATGGCGACTATATAACAAGAGAGTTGAGCTTTGCCATTGAAAATGCAGGAGTGGAAGCTGTCTGGGTTAGGGGAAAGTTCGACGAAGAACAGAAAACTAAGGTTATAGGGAATAACTTTGTAGAGCTTAAAAAATTCGTCAAGCTTGGGACAGAGGAAGGCAAATATCCTCAAAAGGTGTTTTTCCCTGTGCTTAAGGAAATCCTGGAAAACACGAAGAAGAAGGATTTACTAGAAGAGATTCTAAGGAATAAAAACAGATTGTCGCCTAAGCATATAACAAAGGAAGATATATTGGCTTCCTTCTCCTACGTTCTCAATTTAAATTACGGCGTGGGGAATGTGAATGATATTGATCATCTTGGAAACAGAAGGCTTCGTACAGTGGGCGAGCTGTTACAGAACCAGTTTAGAATAGGCCTTTCAAGGATGGAGCGTGTAGTAAAGGAAAGAATGACTATTCAGGATATTGAAGTCATAACTCCTCAGGCTCTTATGAACATAAGACCTGTTACTGCAGCCATTAAGGAGTTTTTCGGGTCCTCCCAGCTTTCTCAGTTTATGGACCAGACCAATCCTCTTGCTGAGCTGACACATAAAAGAAGGCTTTCTGCTTTGGGACCGGGTGGTTTAACGAGAGAGAGAGCAGGCTTTGATGTTCGTGACGTTCACTACTCCCATTATGGCAGAATGTGCCCCATTGAGACTCCTGAAGGTCCAAATATTGGGCTTATCGGTTCTCTTACAACGTATGGAAGAGTAAACGAATATGGATTTATTGAAACTCCCTACAGACTTGTAGAAAAGGGAGAAGGCAGAGTAACCAATAAAATTGAGTATCTGACAGCAGATGAAGAGGAAATGCTTGTGATTGCACAAGCCAATGAGCCTCTTGATTCAAGAGGATATTTTATAAACTTAAAAGTAGCATCTCAAGGTGCAGGCGGTGAAATCGACCTTGTTCCAAGAGAGCATATAGACTATATGGACGTTTCTCCAAAGCAGGTAGTGTCTGTGGCTACAGCCATGATACCTTTCCTTGAAAATGATGATGCCAACAGAGCTCTTATGGGCTCCAACATGCAGCGTCAGGCGGTGCCTTTGATGGTTACAGAAGCGCCTATCGTTGCAACAGGTATAGAGCATAAGGCAGCCTGCGACTCGGGAGTTGTGGTTCTTGCCAGAAACACGGGCCGCGTCAAGTATGTGGATGCCGAGAGAATTGTAATTAACAGAGAAGACGGCGAAGGTGTTGACACATACAATCTCCTAAAGTTTAAGAGGAGCAATCAGGGCACCTGCATTAATCAGCAGCCTATCGTATACCAAGGGGAAAAGGTGGAAAGCGGAGAAGTCATAGCTGACGGTCCTTCCACAGACAACGGTGAAATCGCTTTAGGTAAAAACCTCCTTGTAGGCTTTATGACCTGGGAGGGCTATAACTATGAAGATGCCATCATATTGAATGAGCGTCTTATTATGGATGATGATTTAACCTCCATTCATATTGAAGAGTATGAAGTGGAAGCAAGAGATACAAAGCTGGGCCCTGAAGAAATATCAAGGGATATTCCGGGAGTTTCTCCTGAGTCCTTAAAGGATCTTGATGAAGAGGGAATCGTGAGAATAGGAGCTGAAGTAACTTCTTTGGATATTCTTGTGGGAAAGACTACACCTAAAGGTGAGACTGAGCCTACTGCCGAGGAAAAGCTTTTAAGGGCAATCTTCGGAGAAAAATCAAGAGAGGTAAGAGACACCTCCTTAAAGGTTCCTCACGGAGAGACAGGAATAGTTGTAGAGGTGAGAGTTTTTTCAAAGGAAAACGGAGATGAACTGTCGCCGGGAGTAAACAAGATTGTAAGAGTTTACGTGGCAACGAAGAGAAAGGTTTCCGTAGGGGACAAGATGGCAGGACGCCATGGCAACAAGGGTGTTATATCAAGGATACTACCTGAAGAGGATATGCCTTTTATGGATGACGGTGTACCTCTTGAAGTAATGCTGAATCCTCTGGGTGCGCCTTCCCGTATGAACGTAGGCCAGGTTCTTGAGGTCCACTTAGGTCTTGTATCAAAGAAGAGAGACTGGTATATATCAACTCCCGTATTTGATGGCGCCAGCGAAATGGATATTTTGGAGCTGATGAAAGAATCGGGATTCCCAGAAACGGGAAAGGTTCGCTTAAGGGACGGAAGAACAGGAGAGGCTTTCGACAACCCTGTAACTGTAGGATATATGTACATGATGAAGCTTCATCATCTTGTAGATGATAAGATTCATGCAAGAAGTACAGGACCTTATTCCCTTGTTACTCAGCAGCCTCTTGGAGGTAAAGCTCAGTTTGGCGGACAGCGTTTCGGAGAGATGGAGGTGTGGGCCCTTGAGGCTTACGGAGCAGCCTACACTTTGCAGGAAATATTGACTGTGAAATCCGATGATATATCAGGAAGACTTAAGACTTATGAAGCTATTGTAAGAGGCGACAACATTCCTGAATCAGGCATTCCTGAATCCTTCAAGGTACTTATTAAGGAAATGCAGTCACTGGGCCTTGATGTAAGAGTGCTTTCTGATGAAGAGGAAGAAATAGAGATCAAGGAAAGTTCAGAGCTGGAGAATTTCCCGGAATTTAAAGGAGACCCCAAGGAGATTCAGTCTCTTGAGGATAAACCTTTAGAGGATGAGGACCTGGAAGATTTAATAGAAGAGGAATAGCTTATATAAAAGTTGAAATAGAAAGGGGGAGAGACTCCTTGATAGATAAAAATAACGGCGCTAAAGAATTAAACAATTTTGAATCTTTACAGATAGGACTTGCTTCCACAGAAAAGATTTTGAGCTGGTCTCACGGTGAGGTGACGAAGCCTGAAACCATTAACTACAGAACTACAAAGCCTGAAAAGGACGGACTGTTCTGTGAAAAGATCTTTGGACCCAGCAAAGACTGGGAATGTCACTGTGGTAAATATAAGAAGATAAGGTACAAGGGCATTGTCTGTGACCGCTGCGGTGTAGAGGTCACAAAGGCCAAGGTGAGAAGAGAGAGAATGGGCCACATTAAACTGGCGACTCCCGTTTCTCATATCTGGTACTTTAAGGGGATTCCTTCAAGGATGGGATTGATTCTTGATATGTCTCCAAGAAATCTGGAAAAAGTTCTTTACTTTGCTTCCTACGTTGTTACAGACCCCGGCAATTCGCCTTTTGAGTACAAGGAAGTAATATCAGAGCAGCAGTATAGAGATGCCAGAAACGAGCCTGATATAACCTTCAAAGCCAGTATGGGAGCAGCAGCCATAAAGGAGCTTTTGGAAAACATCGACCTGGAAGAACTTTCAAAGGACATGAGGGAGAAGCTTAAGGGTGCTACAGGCCAGAAGAAGCTTAGAATAGTAAGAAGGCTTGAGGTTGTAGAGGCCTTAAGGCTTTCCAAGAACAGGCCTGAATGGATGATTCTTGAGGTTATTCCTGTTATTCCGCCGGATTTAAGGCCTATGGTACAGCTTGACGGCGGAAGGTATGCATCTTCTGACCTAAATGATCTATATAGAAGAGTAATCCACAGAAACAACAGGCTTAACAAGCTTCTTGAGATAAATGCACCTGACATCATTGTAAGAAATGAAAAGAGAATGCTTCAGGAAGCAGTTGATGCTTTAATAGATAACGGCAGAAGAGGAAGACCTGTTACAGGTCCCGGCTCCAGACCTTTAAAATCCCTTTCAGATATGCTGAAAGGAAAGCAGGGCCGGTTCAGGCAGAACCTTTTAGGAAAGAGGGTTGACTACTCGGGAAGAAGCGTAATCGTAGTAGGACCTGAGCTTAAGTTCTATCAGTGCGGTCTGCCAAAGAAGATGGCACTTGAATTGTTTAAGCCTTTCATTATGAAGAAGTTGGTTGAGTATGAAATGGCTCATAACATTAAGAACGCCAAAAGGCTTATAGATAAAGTGAAGGAAGAAGTTTGGGACGTGCTGGACGAGGTCATTAAGGAGCACCCTGTGCTTCTGAACAGAGCGCCTACTCTTCACAGACTTGGAATTCAGGCCTTTGAGCCGGTACTTGTGGAAGGTAAAGCTATTCAGCTTCATCCTTTAGTGTGTACTGCCTATAACGCTGACTTTGACGGAGACCAGATGGCTGTTCACCTGCCTTTGTCAGCAGAAGCCCAAGCAGAAGCAAGATTTTTGATGTTATCTGTAAATAATATTTTAGCTCCTAAGGATGGTTCACCTATTACCACACCTACTCAGGATATGATTTTAGGCACCTACTATCTCACTCATCCCGGAACTGATGAGAGAGATACTCCTGCAGAAAAGGGAGACGGAAAAGTATTTTCTGACTACGATGAAATGATCATGGCCTATGAGAACAAGGTTGTAGGTCTTCATGCCAAGGTTAAGGTGAGGCGTTTTCTGGATGACAAAGACAAGAGAGGAAAGATTGTAGAGTCTACTGTGGGAAGATTTATCTTTAACACAGAGATTCCTCAAGACCTGGGCTTTGTGGATAGGAAAAAGGATCCATATGGTTTGGAGATAGATTTTCTCTGTAAGAAAAAGGAATTGGGCCAGATCATTGATAACTGTTACAGGATTCATGGAAATACAGGAACTGCAATTATGCTGGACCATATTAAGGATATGGGATTCCATTATTCCACCATGGGTGCAATCACCATCAGCATTTCAGATATGAAAATTCCTGAAAATAAGTTTGAGATAATCGCAGAATCTGAAAAGAAAATTCAAAAGTATGAAGATGCTTACGAAAAGGGTTTAATAAGCGACAGGGAAAGGTACCAGAAGGTTATAGAGATTTGGAACAAGACTACAGACGATGTGGCAGATTCTCTTATGGAGTCTCTTGGTACTCTCAACAATTTATATATTATGGCTCACTCAGGTGCCAGAGGTTCCAAGAACCAGATTCGCCAAATCGGCGGAATGAGAGGACTTATGGCAAATGCTGTAGGTAAGACCATAGAGATTCCAATCAAGGCCAACTTTAGGGAAGGCTTATCTGTCCTTGAATACTTCATATCCACAAACGGCGCAAGAAAGGGACTGGCCGACACTGCTTTAAGAACGGCTGACTCAGGTTATCTTACCAGAAGACTGGTTGATGTATCTCACAACGTAATCGTTAAGGAAACTGATTGCGGAACAGATTCAGGTATACAGGTAAGAGCATTTACAGACGGCAAGGAAATCATCGAGCCTCTGAGAATGAGAATAGTTGGAAGAACCTCTCTTCTTGATATAGTGGACCCTGAAATAGGTGAAGTGATAGTTGAGCAGAATCAGGAGATTACCGAGGAAGCTGCTGAAAGAATTGAAGCTCTGGGTATTGATTCTGTAGCTATCAGGTCTGTTATGACCTGCCATTCACAAAAGGGCATATGCGCCAAATGTTACGGCAGGAACCTGGCAACGGGAGCGCCTGTCAATATAGGAGAGGCTGTGGGAATCACGGCAGCTCAATCAATCGGAGAACCCGGAACTCAGCTGACCATGAGAACCTTCCATACAGGAGGAGTTGCGGGAGCTGACATAACTCAAGGTCTTCCAAGAGTTGAAGAACTTTTCGAAGCCAGAAAGCCTAAGGGCTTAGCCGAAATCTGCAGAGCCGACGGCACGGTTTCCAAGGTGTCAGTAACTTCCGACAACAGGACTGAAGTATTGGTGAAGGGGCAGGAGGGAGAAGAAACTTACTATGTGCCTTATGGAGCAAGACTTTCTGTTATGGTGGGAGACTACGTTGCGGCAGGAGAAAACATTTCAAGAGGTCCTTTAAATCCTCACGATATCCTGGCTCTCAAAGGAGAGGAAGGAGTATATCAATACTTGTTAAAGGAAGTTCAAAGAGTGTATAAACAGCAGGGTGTTGATATTAACGATAAGCATATAGAAGTTATAGTAAGCCAGATGCTTTCCAAGTCCAAGATTGAAAATGCCGGAGATACCAATCTTTTGCCGGGAGCATTATACAGCACCCAGGAAATTGAAGAGTCAAATGAGAAAGCTATTAAGAATAAGCAGGAGCCGGCTGAAGCAAAGAAAGTGCTTTTAGGCATTACAAAGGCGTCCTTGGCTACAAACTCATTCTTATCTGCGGCATCTTTCCAGGAGACCACAAGAGTGCTGACAGATGCTGCCATAAAGGGGAAGATTGACAGACTTCAGGGCTTAAAGGAAAATGTAATAATAGGAAAGCTTATTCCTGCAGGTACGGGAATGAAGCGATACAGAAATATAGATCTTGATTACGGCGTCAACAAAGAGATGATGGACGAATATGAAAAGATGCTGAAGATGGAAATGGAAGAAGAGGATTATGCGGAAATCGGCAACATGGAGGGAGTACAGGAGTACAACCCGGACAAGATGGTGGAAGAGATAATCCAGTAAAAGTGTTTTAAGGCAGCATGCTTTAAATAAATATGACCCTCAGAATATGAGGAGAGGAAAGGAGAAGAATATGCCGACAATCAATCAATTGATACGAGAAGGAAGAACTGTATTTGAAAAGAAGGAAAAAGCACCGGCTCTTGGAAAAGGGATGAACTCCATCAGAAGAATAGCTACTGATATTAATTCACCTCAAAAGAGAGGAGTTTGTACCTCTGTAAAGACAGTAACACCCAAGAAGCCAAATTCAGCTTTGAGAAAAGTTGCAAGAGTGCGTCTTACAAACGGAATTGAAGTAACAGCCTATATTCCGGGAATCGGACATAACCTGCAGGAGCACAGCGTTGTGCTAATAAGGGGCGGTCGTGTTAAGGACCTTCCCGGTGTGAGATATCACATCGTAAGAGGAACTCTTGATACATCAGGTGTGGCTTCAAGATCTCAGGCCCGTTCCAAGTATGGAGCCAAGAGACCTAAGGTTAAGGCCAAATAGTAATTTAAGTTTTTTCGGGAAAGACAAAGTATAAGTCTGTGCCCCTTAATATACAGGGCACATACCAGACTCCATTATAAAGATGGGTGTGGAGTACCGAAGACTCCGGAAAGCTAAATATTTTGCACTGGCTTTTCGCGTTGTAAGGAGGGAAGAAAAAGTGCCAAGAAAAGGAAATATACCAAAAAGAGAAGTACTTCCTGATCCTGTTTACGGCAGTGTTGTTGTGGCTAAGCTGATTAACAACATTATGCTGGATGGCAAAAAGGGAACTGCTCAGCAGATTGTCTACGATGCATTTGACAAGATTAAGAATCAGACAGGAACAGATCCCCTGGAAGTATTTGAAAAGGCAATGAATAACATTATGCCTGTGGTAGAGGTTAAAGCCAGACGTGTAGGCGGTGCCAACTACCAGGTTCCGGTGGAAGTGAGACCGGAAAGAAGACAGACTTTGGGATTAAGATGGCTTACAAAGTATGTTAATGCCAGAGGAGAAAAAACCATGCCTGAGAAGCTGGCAAAAGAGCTGATGGATGCAGCTAACGGATTGGGAGCCACTGTGAAGAAAAAGGAAGATACTCATAAGATGGCCGAAGCAAACCGTGCTTTTGCCCACTACAGATGGTAAAGGACATAAGTAATATATAGAAAGGAGGAATGAAATATGCCAAGACAGTTCTCACTTGAAATGACAAGAAATATAGGTATCATGGCTCACATCGATGCGGGCAAAACAACAACAACCGAAAGAATTCTTTTCTATACAGGAAGAACCCATAAGATGGGAGAAACTCATGATGGCGCTGCCACCATGGACTGGATGCAGCAGGAGCAGGAACGTGGTATAACCATTACCTCCGCTGCAACTACTGCCCAGTGGCAGAATCATAGAATAAACATTATCGACACCCCGGGCCACGTAGACTTTACAGTTGAAGTTGAAAGGTCCTTAAGAGTGCTTGATGGTGCCGTTACTGTGCTTTGCGCAAAAGGCGGCGTTGAGCCACAGTCTGAGACTGTGTGGAGACAGGCTGAAAAGTATAAGGTTCCAAGAATCATTTTCGTAAATAAAATGGATATCATGGGAGCAGACTTTCACAGGGTAGTTAAGATGGTAAAGGACAGGCTAAAGGCTCCTATAGTACCATGTCAGCTTCCCGTAGGCTCAGAGGAAAAATTTAACGGAATTATAGATCTTCTTGAGATGAAGTGCACAACTTATCTTGATGATGAATGCAAGGAGATCAAGGTAGGCGACATCCCTGATAATATGTTGGATGCTGCAAAAAAAGCAAGGGAAGCTCTTGTGGAGGCAGCAGCGGAGGCTACAGAGGAATTGACTCTAAGGTTCTTAAATGAGGAGGAAATATCTGTTATGGAGCTGAAGGCTGCCATCAGGAAGATGACCATTGAAGGAAAGATGGTTCCTGCATTTTGCGGTTCCGCATACAGAAACAAGGGGATTCAGTTGCTTTTAGATGCAGTCTGTGACTATTTGCCTTCACCTCTTGACATACCTTCAATAGAAGGAGAGGTGCCAAAGCTGGGAACCATGGAAGAAAGGCATGCTGATGATAAAGAACCTTTTTCAGCTTTAGCCTTTAAGATAATGACAGACCCCTTTGTGGGAAAGCTGGCTTTTTTCAGAGTTTACTCAGGAACCTTAAGTGCAGGCTCCTATGTGTACAACTCTACTAAAAACAGAAAAGAGAGAATGGGGAGAATTCTTCTCATGCATGCCAACCACAGGGAAGATGTGGACACAGTGTATTCAGGAGATATTGCGGCAGCTGTAGGTCTTAAGGAAACTACTACAGGAGATACCCTTTGTGATGAAAGGAAACAGATCATATTGGAATCCATGGTGTTTCCCGACCCTGTTATTGAAATAGCCATTGAGCCTAAAACAAAAGCAGGGCAGGACAAGATGGGCACAGCCCTTTCTAAGCTGTCAGAGGAAGACCCTACATTCAAGAATTACACCAATGAGGAAACAGGCCAGACTATTATTGCGGGAATGGGAGAGCTGCACCTTGAAATTATCGTGGACAGACTTCTTCGTGAGTTCAAGGTGGAAGCCAATGTAGGTAAACCTCAGGTGTCCTACAAAGAAACTATTACAAAGCAAAGTGACGTGGATTACAAGTATGCCAAGCAGTCAGGAGGCCACGGTCAGTACGGCCATGTGAAGATTAAGCTTTACCCAAGAGAAGCAGGAAGTGGTTTTGAGTTTAAGAGCTCAATAGTGGGAGGCGCAATTCCAAAGGAATATATTCCGAAAATCGAAGACGGTATCAGAGAGGCTATGGCAAACGGACCCTTAGCAGGATACCAGATGATGGATGTGGGAGTTGAGCTTTACGACGGTTCCTACCATGAAGTGGACTCTTCAGAGATGGCCTTTAAAATAGCAGCCTCAATGGCATTCAGAGAAGCTGCAAGAAAAGCAGAACCTGTACTTTTAGAGCCTGTATTCAAAATAGAGGTGACAGTGCCCGATGAGTATATGGGGGATGTGATAGGAGATATAAGCGCAAGAAGAGGCAGAATTGAAGGATCGGATATGGCCCTTGGCGCAGTCGTTATAAGAGGTTTTGTACCTCTGAGCGAAATGTTCGGATATGCAACGGACTTAAGATCCAAGACACAAGGAAGGGGCGTTTATGTGATGCAGTTTGATCACTTTGAGAAGATGCCTCAGAACCTGATTGAGAAGTTAAATAGATGTTAATAGTATTAGGAGGAAAAGTAAGATGGCTAAGCAAAAATTTGAAAGGACAAAGCCGCATATAAACATAGGAACCATAGGTCACGTAGACCACGGTAAGACCACATTGACAGCGGCAATAACCAAGACACT
>JAAZGD010000080.1 GCA_012511395.1 Clostridiales bacterium | reverse complement strand
GATTGGCAGAGAAGTTATATGCAGGAACTATTCTTGCAAGCATTACAGATGCTTCCTGACGGGAGATGGATTTGTTTGGTAAAAATGTACCGTCATCGTAGCCTGCCACATATGCTGCAGCCACCGCCTTTCTTACATCGTTATAGTACCACTCCGAATATGGTACATCCTAAAAGGAGCCAGCTGACATGTTGTTATTCTTAAAAGCAGCATTTACCATCTTCGCAAATTCCGCCCTTGATACAGCTCTGTCAGGTATAAATGTGCCGTCAGGATACCCGTTAATAAAGCCGTAGTTGATTCCCTTCACAATATATGAATATGCCCAGTGGCCTGCTATATCAGATGGCGCACCGTGGGCTTCATCTACATCGAAAGCAAAGGAAGGGATAATAAGGGATATAGTCAGCATGATAATTACAAGCAGACTAAGGGATGAGGATTTTAAGACACTTTTCATTTTTCTAATCCTTTCATTATTTCATCACACACAAGAGATATTTCATCAAAAGTGATATTCGTAGAGCAAGGAATATTTAAAACATTCGCTTCATAATCCAAAGCTTTTTCTATCATGTATGAAGTGAAACCTTCAT
This sequence comes from Clostridiales bacterium, assembly GCA_012511395.1. Lineage (GTDB taxonomy): Bacteria > Bacillota > Clostridia > Peptostreptococcales > Anaerovoracaceae > JAAZGD01. The sequence continues at coordinate 4,323 of JAAZGD010000080.1, read as the reverse complement.
AAGGCTTCTGCTTATGACACAGCCTCCAGACAGGGCGGCACTGGATACCACTACCAAGTAAATGCTTCATAAGCTCATCTCTTGATACACCACACTCTTCCTTGTCCACATAAAGTGAATAGAACCAGTAGTTAGCCCTTATATCACCCCTAAAAGGTAACAAGTATAAACCATCTGCACTTGAAAGCAATTCTTCATACCTTCTAAAGTTAGACTCCTTAGCCTTAATAAAAGTTTCAAGATCTTTTAACTGACTTACTCCAAGAGCAGCCTGTATATTTAACATCCTGTAATTAAACCCTGCCTCGTTATGTACGAAGTAAACAGGGTCATCCTTTGCTGTAATAGACAAGTATCTGATTTTCTCTAACAGACCTTTGTCTTTAGCTACAGCCATACCGCCTCCGCCTGTAGTAATTATCTTATTTGCATTAAAGCTGTATACACCTATATCCCCTACAGTACCTCCGTAACGCCCCTTGTATTTACCTTCAAGATAGTATGAGCCTAAGCACTCTGTTGCATCCTCTATAACATTAAGACCATACTTATCAGCAAGGTCCATTAACTTTTCCATATCACAGAGATTCCCAAAGATATGTACAGGCATAATCGCCTTTATATGAACACCTGTTACTTTATGTATCATGGCCGAAGAGCATTCTTCTTTTAAGAACCTTTCAAGTTTTTCCATATCCATACAGAAGGTATCATCACAATCCATAAAGAAAGGAACTGCTCCCACATAGGACAAAGGATTTACAGTAGCTATAAAAGTAAGGGTAGGAACTATAACTCCATCACCTTCCCCTATTCTGAGAACCTTTAAAGCAAGATGAAGCCCTGATGTACCGCTCTGTAATGAAACTGCAGAAGGTACATTTACATAGGAAGCAAAGTCTTTCTCAAACTGCTCTATGAATCTGCCCCCTGTGCTTACCCATCCTGTTTCCACACACTCTTTAAGATTGGAGACTATATCTTCTCCAAGGTTAGGTACACTTAAAGGAATCTCTCTATTTCCCACATTTACACCTCGATTTTCAAAAGCCATTACAAAACGGTCTAATCCTTTTTTTACTAATATTTCTATTGTTGATTATATCACACAGATACTATGTTTTGTGTTGGCAAAAATATCATCTTTTTGCCTTTTAAGCTTCATTTATACTTAAAATGGAACCTTCGTTGAAACATGTCGTCTAATGCTATATAATTATTAGGATATAAAAATGAAGTGATAATATGAATAGAAGAAATAAAGCATCATAAAATTTAACATCATAAGGTGAAAGGGAAAAGAAATGAAGAGAACAAAGAAAATTGGCGCAGCAGTAACTGTATTATTGATTTTTGCCATGTCAGTTACTACTGTATTTGCGGATATAGATTATTCCCAATGGGATAGCGGAGTAAAAGGCTATCCAAAGGATGTTGCAGGGACTGCCCTTTTTGCCCAAGCTCAAGACTTTTTTGATAACAAGGTAATAACAGGTGATACAGATGGACTTTTCCATCCTGATAGAACCTTAAAGCGTTCTGAGTTTGCAGCCATCCTTGCAAGAGCTACAGCCAACAAGGGACAGATCACCACAAGTGGGGAGAAAAACTACTTCAATGACTTAAAGGGCTATGGCTGGGCAAAGGCATATATCAACTTCTGTAGCGAGAAAGGCCTTATGGAAGGAACGGGCGGAAATAAATTCAACCCTGGAGGAGTCATAACTTATCAGGAAGCTATGACAGCTATAATAAGGAGCAAGGGCATCTCAGAAACTGTTATGAGCTCCTATGGAACATGGCCAAACAATTATATAAAGTATGCTTCTATGTACAATATGAATGGAACAGTTAAAGTTACAAACTGGGCAGCTCCTATTACAAAGGGCGAAGTGGTTCAGTTCATGTACAAGAACATGCCTAAATAAAAAGAGAAACAGAACTATTTGCATCAACAGAACTAAAATGACACTAAATTATATTCTTTAGAAAGGGGATTATTATAAATGAAGAAACATATTTTTAAAACATTAGTATTTGCTTTAATACTTACACTCATCTTTACTACATCAGGATTTGCTCTAACCTTTGATGATGTAGAAGGAGAACCATATGAAGAAGCAGTAGACATGCTTACAGAAATAGGAGCTATTACAGGAGACACAGATGGTCTTTATCATCCAATGGACAACCTTACAAGGGCTCAAGCTTGTGCCATCATAATAAGAACTATAAACCCATCTGATGCAGAGCTTTACGGCACAGCAACTCAGAAGGTACCTGACAGCGGTTTTACCGATATGGCAGGGTACACCTGGGCAGCACCCTACATTAACTATGCAGTAGCTCACGATATTACAAATGGCGTAGGCCAGGGTAAGTTTGCTCCGGGTGCTACGGTGAAAACCACAGAACTTATTACTTTCACTTTAAGAGCAATGGGACATACAGATAAAACCTTACAAGGTGTATGGCCTGATAACTATATGGCAAAAGCTAAAGCATTGAACCTACTTAAAGGGCTTCAGGCAGACCTTCCTTTATATGCAACAAAGTGGATGACTGCTCAAGCTGTATTTAATGGGCTTGATGATATTTTGAAAGCCCATGAAGATAGTGGCAAAGACAGCGTAGTAACCAAGGGACTGACATATGTAGCAGGAAGCTTTAATGCTGATATAACTACTTTTGACGGAAAACCTCTGTCATCAAAGGTTAAGGTATTTACATATGGTAGTAAATCACAGTATAAGTCTTCCATGGCACTTCCTTCATCAGAGGGTGAATACCAGCTTTCAACAGTCTATAAGTATAAGAATGTGGCAACACCTGCTTTTTATCTTATGGATGGTGGTAAGATCACACAGCTCATACTGCCTTCAGATGTAGGCTTTACAGGGACTGTTTACGGAGTTGTAAATGACATCGTTCAAGTTAAGAACGTTAAAGGAGATACAGTATATGCTCTGAAGACTCTTGCAGCAGGAAGGGAGATCACTTGGCTCTGTGAAGCAGGGTATAACCCTACTACAGATGTGACAACCAGAACAGCAGGGGACGTATTTAAGATGGTTTCAAAGAATGGGACCATAAAGTCCGGAATTCAGATTGCTACAAGTGATCCCGCTGATACATTTACAGAATATACAACAGTGATGACACCTGTATTCTCAAGAGATGGTGTTGTTGTAAGACTTACAAGCGCTTCAGGATCACTTTATGAACTGAAAGAAGGTGTTGTTGTTTATATCTTTGACGGTAAAGATAAGTACGAAGCAGGTAAATCATCTGATATAAAGAAGGGTAAGGATGTAAGACTCTTCCATGTAAGCGATGAAAAGATGCAAATAGTTGAAATTGCAATAGTTTCAGATTGATTTCTCAAATATTACTTTTATATTACAAATGCCCATGGCAGTTGATAAGCACTTGAAAACGGGGCTATAATTCAAACTGATAGAGTATGTTTATATCATTATGAACATACTTTGTCACTTATAAGATAGTCATTAAGAAAAGAATACCTTTTCCTGATGATACAAATTATTTCTTAAGGAGGATTAAAAATGAGAAAAGTACTATCTTTCGTGCTGGTACTTGCGCTGGTACTTGGTAGCTTCTCCTTTGCTTTTGGACTTACAGACATTGACAATAGCCCAAACAAAGTAGCTATCGAAGTTAACAACGACCTCGGCATTATTACAGGCTATACCGATGGAACATTCCAAGGTGAAAAAGCTGTAAACAGAGCTGAGTTCGCTGCTATGATTACCAGAGCTTTGGGGATTCCTGAGAGTGCATTGGCAGGATACTCACAGACCAGCTTCAAGGACGTTTCAGGCTATGGCTGGGCAGTAAAATACCTGGCATTCTGCGAGTCCAAAGGAATTATGTTAGGTGATGGAAAAGGCAATGTTATGCCAGGAAGAACCATCTCCGTAAACGAAGCAGTTACAATGGCTCTTAGAGCAGTTGGTTATGTAGACAACTCTGCACAGCTTGTTGGAACATGGCCATCAAACTATGTAACTCTTGGTAAGCAAGTAGGACTTTACACTGACCTTGCAGAAGCAGTAACAATCGACAGAGAGAATGCTGCTCAGGTTATCTACAATGCATTGACAGTACAGCTTGTTGCAGTTAATGCTAACGGTGAAACCACACTTCTCTATGATGATGCTGCAAAAACCATCGAAAAGAATATGTTGACAGCATATCTTGGTGCTACAGAAATGCCTAAAGCGATACTTGGCGACGGCAACTATGGTGTTGACAATTCCGTTATGAATGTTTACAAGAACATCGGTGCTTACGGTACTGCTT
>JAAZGD010000079.1 GCA_012511395.1 Clostridiales bacterium | reverse complement strand
CCTGACAAGAGACTATATATGAAGACACAGAGAGTGTCCGAGAAAAAAAGCGCTATTAACATGCCCTTTATAAGAGGGGTTGTTGTTTTCGTGGATGCTTTAGTTGATGGGATGAAAACTCTTATGTATTCAGCTGACATCCTTGAAGCTTACGATGACATGGAAAACAGCCCTTATAAAAAGAGCAAGTTTGATCTGTGGCTTGAGAAAAAGTTGGGAAAGAAACAGGCCTATAACTTGATGATTACAACATCTTTAATAGTGGCAGTTATAGTGACGGTGGCTGTGTTTATAATATTTCCTACCTGGGTTTTAGATCTCCTTGCATTGGTTACACAAAATGCAGTTTTATTGAACGTGGTTGAAGGACTTTTAAGAATTCTCCTGTTTGTACTATATGTTGTAGCGATTTCCAGAATGAAGGAGATTCACAGAGTGTTTCAATATCATGGGGCAGAGCATAAAACTATTCACTGCTTTGAACAGGGATTGCCTTTAACACCTGAGAACTGCAAAAACTTTTACACCCTTCACCCAAGGTGCGGAACCAGCTTCCTTGTGTTCGTAATGGTGATTGCACTGGTGCTGTTTTCACTTTTAGGGTGGCCCAATCTGTTTATACGTATCTTATCAAGATTGTTGTTATTGCCTGTAATAGCAGGCTTAAGCTATGAGCTTCTGAAGTGGACGGGAAGGTCTGATAATTTCCTGGTAAAAATACTTTCCATGCCGGGACTTTACTTACAGAAGCTTACAACAAAGGAGCCTGACTACGATCAGCTGGAAGTGGCCATAGCTGCCATGAACGGTGTATTGGATGATGAAAGCCCTCTATTTGAGGGGGTACTTGAAAGTACAGGGGAGGTATTATCATGAAAATATCAGAGCTGCTGCGCCACGGTGAAAGTGTCCTTTCAAAGGCAGGAAAAGAAAGCGCAAAACAGGATGCTGTAGTGTTGCTTTCCTTTCTTATGAATGTGAACAGGGCAAAGCTTTTCTTAAAGCACAATGATGAAGCGCCGGAAATCTTGATTCAAAAATATGAGAAACTTATAAAGGAGAGAGCTTCAGGAACTCCAATTCAAAGGATAACGGGGATGACTGAATTTATGGGCCTCCCCTTTAAGATGTCTCCTGAGGTGCTTATACCAAGAAGCGAAACGGAGCTTTTGGTAGAGGAGGCTTTAAAGCTTCTAAAAAGCGGAGATAAGGTGCTGGAGCTTTGTACAGGTTCTGGTTGCATAGCTTTATCTTTGTTTAAGCTTCATGAAAATGTAACCATTACGGCAACAGATATAAGCGAAAAAGCAGTCTATCTGGCTAAAGAAAATGCCAGGGATTTAAGGATTCCTTTGGGAAAAGAAAAAGGGAAGATCAATTTCCTTATAGGAAATCTCTTTGAGCCCGTTAAAGGAACTTATGATTTAGTGGTGGTTAACCCCCCTTATGTGAAATCGGGAGACATTAAGGACCTGATGGAGGAAGTGAAGGACCACGATCCCCGTTTAGCCCTTGACGGCGGCGAGGACGGACTTTTCTTTTACAGAAAGGTCTTGAAGGAAGCTCATGATTATATGAATGAAGGTGCTCATCTCATTATGGAAATCGGAGAAGAGCAGGCTAAGGATATAATAAGTATTGCAGGGGATGCCTACGAGCTTATAGAACTTAAACAGGACTACAGCCACAAGGACAGAATCTTAATATTTATGAAAAAATAGGATAATTTAGAAAAAGGATACCTCCAAAGCAGCCGGCCTTATTTGACCGTCTGCCCGGGAGGTATTTTTAATGGTTTAAAGCTTTGGAAGTTTGTCGAACTCTTTTTTAAGCTCTTCATCCTTAGGGATGTAGTCTGTCATACGGCCTTCCTTGAAGGCATTGTAGGCTGTCATATCAAAGTATCCTGTTCCTGTAAGACCGAAGAGTATTACTTTTTCCTCCCCTGTCTCTTTACAGATTAAAGCTTCATCTATGGCCTGCTTAATAGCGTGGGCAGATTCAGGGGCAGGCAGAATAGTTTCGGTTTTGGCGAATAAAACTGCCGCTTCAAAGACCTTGGTCTGCTCTACCGACACCGCATCAAGAAGTCCATCATCATAAAGCTTTGAGATTATAGGACTCATACCGTGATATCGTAACCCGCCTGCATGGTCGGGGGAAGGCATGAAGCTGCTTCCAAGAGTGTACATTTTAGCCAAAGGTGTAACTTTACCTGTATCACAGAAATCGTAAGCATAAACTCCTCTTGTAAGAGAAGGACAGGATGATGGTTCCACCGCTATGATTCTGGGGTCATTATTTCCTAAAATCTTATCCTGCATAAAGGGGGCAATGAGGCCTCCCAGGTTTGAGCCACCTCCCGCACAGCCTATTATGATATCAGGGTATTCATCTATCATGCTCATGGCAGCTTTGCTTTCAAGACCTATAACAGACTGGTGAAGAAGCACCTGGTTTAATACGGAGCCAAGGACATACCTTGTCTCAATACCCCCCACCGCCTTTTCTACAGCTTCTGATATGGCGCAGCCCAGGCTGCCTCCTGTACCCGGGTTTTCTGAAAGGATTTTTTGCCCCACCTTTGTTGTCATGGAAGGGCTTGGGATAACTTCTGCGTCGAAGGTTTCCATTACAAACTTTCTGAAGGGTTTTTGCTCATAGGAAACTTTCACCATGTAAACTGTTAAGGGCAGATTAAAGAAAGCGGATGATTCTGCTAAAGCAGTTCCCCATTGGCCTGCACCTGTTTCTGTGGTTAACCCTTTTAAGCCTTGGTCTTTTGCGTAATAGACTTGAGCTGCCGCTGAATTAAGCTTATGGCTTCCTGATGTATTGTTTCCTTCATATTTGAAATAGATCCTTGCCGGAGTGCCTAAGGCCTTTTCAAGGTTGTAGGCCCTTACAAGAGGTGAAGGTCTGTACATCTTGTAAAAGTCCCTTACTTCTTTTGGTATCTCAAAATACCTTGTATCATTGTCAAGCTCCTGCTCCGCCAGCTTTTCGCAAAACACATTTGAGAGTTCACTAACGGTTACAGGTTTTTTTGTTCCGGGGTTAAGAAGGGGAGCCGGTTTTTCCTTCATATCAGCTCTTAAGTTATACCATGTTGTTGGAATCTGATCCTCTGTTAAGTAGATTCTTGTAGGAATGTTGTTCTTTTTCATTTTCTTTTCTCCTTTTCTTGTTGTGGCCTTTGAAAAGGGGTATTGCAAGGGTTTTCCAAAAAAAAAGTCCTTGAAATTAATCAAGGACAGAATAATCTGCGGTACCACCTTGCTTGACGATATAAATCGCCCACTCAAGTAGAGTGCAATCACACCCCCAGCACGTAACGCCTGCTTAACGTCTAGGCTACTAAAAAAATACTTTCTGTTCGCTTCGCCCTCGGAGGCCCATTTACTGAGGCTTGTCGTTTACTCGGCTTTCACCATTCCGAACTCGCTTTGAAACCGTTTTCTCAGTTTTATTCCCTCGTCATAGGTTTATTATTTACTTAAGACGAAAATATCACAGGTAAAAGTCTTTGTCAATATGTTTTTTGTGAAAATATATATAAATATTAAGAAATATTAAGTAATTATTGTATAATATGCCAAAAT
>JAAZGD010000007.1 GCA_012511395.1 Clostridiales bacterium | reverse complement strand
TGATCATCTTAGGAATTATAATATTCAATAATACAAATATTGATGAAACAACGGTTGCGATAATCAAAGGATTGGTGAAAAGGTTTTTTAAAAGTCTTCCTTTGTTCACCTTATCACCCTTGTAATACTCCAATGCTATAACTGAATAACCATTGTACATAATTACTGCGAAAGCAACCACTATGGCCATAAGGCCTAAGTGCTGTGCCCCAATAAGAGTCACAACTACAGGAAAACCGAAATAGACTTCATTTCCTCTGATGAGTGCCTGAATTATGACTCCATTTTTATTTCTCCTCGAGGTCAGCCTTGGGACTATAATAAAGGACACAAGGTATACGACCGTTGTACCAATAAGTGAGTATAAAATTATCTTGATATCAAAGACTGACCGTAAATCCGTTTCGTATACGCTTACAAAGAGAATGGCGGGAAGAAAAACCCAGAAGAGCAACCTGTTAACCTGGCCTATGCCTTTCTCATTTATAATGCCCGCTCTTCTTGTGATGTAACCTAAGACCATTATTACAAACAAAGGTATAACAACATTTAAGCCTAAAAGTATCATGTCCATAATGTATATTCCTTTCTTACCCTCCTATAGTACCATTTATTTATTCACATAAATATGGTATTATATGCCTTGCTTTACATATTTTTAAAGGAGGCCGCTATGAGCCCCTACAGGAAGAAGTTTGCAGACACAAGATTTAAAATAGGCTTTCGAAATATTAAGACGGCAGTATCTGTGGGAGTCTGTCTTCTTGTGTTTCAGCTTCTTGGAGTCAGCGACGGCATCCAGGCTTCAATCACTGCCATCATCTGCATGAAGTCATCTCTTCAAAACTCCCTTCAGACAGGATTAGAAAGAGTTATAGGAACGGTCATAGGCGCTTTAATCGGAATGGCAGCCCTCCTGCTTCTTCTTGAAGCAGGATCAATATATGCTGTACCCATTGCAATAGTCAGCGTAGTTATAATCATTTACTTCTGTAATGTTTTCAAGGTACAAAACAGCATAATCATCGGCCTCGTAGTGTTTCTAATGATCCTAGTAGGAGAAAAAACCCAAACACCTTTAGTCTATGGAATCATGCGACTTATTGAAACTATTTTCGGTATTGCAGCTGCCTACTTGATTAATCTGCTCTTTGACCCGAAGATTCTGCCCTTTAAAAAGAAAACTAGAAAAGCACCTGAAATACGAGGATATAAAGCGGGAGATATTGCATCCATAATGTCATTGTGGATCAGCTCCAATATCAGAATGTATCCCACAGTAAATCCTGATTTCTGGCATGACACATACGAGGAAACAAGATCTCATTATCTTTCCCAGGATACTACCTTATACCTCTATGAAAAAGGGGATGAGGTTTTAGGCTTTGTTTGCATACAGGAGGGACTCAAGCTTGACGGCCCCCATGTAAGAATGGGACACCACTGGGAGAATGTGGGAACTTCGCTGATTCAACATGTTCAGCGCCTGTACCAGAGCCTGAGTGCAGAAGTACCTGAGAGCAGTGAGAATTACCAGGAAATATTTCTTGAGGAAGGTTTCTCTGTAACTAAGGAATCCCACAGCGCTGTTTCAGACGGCAACATTTTAACTCTTGAATGGTCATCAAAGGATAATTGATAAATTCGCTCTTGTGTGTTACCATATTTTTCGTATATATGCTCCCGTAGCTCAGAGGATAGAGCGTCGGTTTCCTAAACCGTGCGTCGGATGTTCGAATCATCTCGGGAGTGCCAAAACCCCTTATCATTAAGATAGGGGGTTTTTAAATAAACTAAATCAGTGACATTAAGAATCGTATATTGCCTGCGGGAGTAGTAATTACATAAAGACATGAATGGCGGTAAAAATGTCGGAGTAAATGTCAGTGTAAATGACGGGATAAAAATCAATAGTGATAAAACTTTAAATGCAAACCAACAAAAAATCTTAAATAAACTTGACGATAATCCATACCTAACTCAAGAAGAAATTGCTAGAATATTGAATGTATCCCTTAGGACTGCGCAGAGAAACATGTCAAGACTGCAAAATGACGGATTCCTTATAAGAATAGGTTCAAGAAAAAGCGGGCATTGGGAGATTCTTACCAAATTAAGATAGCCGATTTTGAGGTAAAAATATATAAAAAATGGACAACAAGTGTCATCATGGCAATGCTGTCAACAAGCCCAAACCCTTTTCAATTCAAAACTTGCAACCTTATCAAAAGCTTTCCTAAACCGTGCATCGGATGTTCGAATCATCTCGGGAGTGCCAAAACCCTGCAGTTCAATGGCTGCAGGGTCTTATTAGGGTAGGTATAGTTCCAGTTCTCTTTTATATTTAAAGAGGATGTCTCTCAGTTTTTCCAGCTTTTTCATGTAATCCTTCTGTTTGAAGAAGGATATGGCCACTACATTTTCAACTTTGCCGTTTCTGCTCTTAAGGGGTATACCTGTTCCCATTACATAAGGAACTGTTTCCTCAATGCTTTCTATATATCCTTGCTTTCGAATATTTTCATATTCTTTTAATATATCCTCTGTTTTAGTAAGGGTGTTCTCTGCAGTCTTTTTAAATGTTAAGCCGTGAAGGATCTCTTTTACTCTTTTTTCGTCATAGTATGCCATTAAGCCCTTCCCGAAGCAGCCTTTGTTCATGGGGTAAAATACTCCCGGTCTGTCGTTAATTTTAACGGGCTGGTGAGTTTCAATGGAAAATATGGATACCACCTTATCACCTTCTCTGTGGGCCATGCCTACTGATTCGGAGGATTCCTTTCCGATTTTTTCAAGGACTGTTAAAAGGTCATCTTTGAAGCTTGAATTTATGAGGTAAGCGTTACCAAGATGATATGTCATAGGGCCGATTTTGTAGCTCTTGTCCTTCCCGTCCTTAATTAGAAGGCCTTGTTCCTCCAAGGATGATAGATTTCTGTAGACAGTGGTGCGGTTTAATCCTGTCATTTTAACGATGTCAGCTACTGTAAGGATATAGGGGGCTTCCGCAAAAAGCGAAAGAAGGTACAGGCCTTTTTCTAGGCTTGTCATGGTATCTGTATCCTTTTTCGTAAAGCCGTTCATTTTATTCTCCTTCTTTTATTGCCATCTTATATATATAGTATGCATATATCTTTGTTGCAAGAATCATAGTATCCATTGATAGTCTCTCATTTTCCATATGGGCTGTGGATTCTTCATTCTCCATAACAGGGCCCCAGGAAACAAAGTTGTTCATGGATTTTGCATAGGATGATCCTGATGCTGCTTTGAAACCGCCCTTGATCTTATACTCCTTTTGTACGTTATCCATCTGCTCCAAAAAGAAAAGGCCGGGATCTACATACATGGGGTTTAGGCAACCTTCTATATTGAAGGTGAACTTGTACTTTGTTTTTAGCGGTTCAAAGGCATTAAAGATGTCTTCATATGTTATGCCCATGTTATGCCTTATGTTTATGACAAGCTTTATTCCTTCTTCTGTCAATGACAGAACTGTAGGTACTAAAGTTGTTCTGCTTTCACAGTCTTCATCTTTATCTCTTAAGAGTTTTTCTCCAAAAGAGTTATGGCTGAAATAATCATTAATGAATAATACAAAACTTTTGTTTTTTGCTTCTTCTGTTTTTAAAAGTTTCTCTGACAGATTGGAAATTGCGTTATCACCTTTTTCAGGCATGGAGCTGTGGGCTGATGTTCCTTCTGCCACTATTTTTTGCTTGTTTGATAAAGTAATCTCTGCCTTTGATGGGATGGTGTTATAGCTTTCACCTGCTTTAAGCTCAACTATCCCTTCTTCTTTAAAAAGCAACACTACATCGGCATAGCCTTTTTCTTCGTTATATATAGGGAAGCTTCCGTCCGGGGAAAACCCAAAGTCAGGAACATGGTATTCTTCTTTAAAGTGAGCTATGTCTGTCCATTCTTCCTCTTCTTTGGTGCCGATTATGAGCTGTACCTTTCTTTTAAAAGGAAGGTTAAGATTCTTAACTGCTTCCATGGCATAAAGGCTCATAACACAAGCTCCTTTATCATCCTCTGTGCCACGGCCGTATATATAGTTATTTTTTATGACTGCTTCAAAGGGATCTGTTTCCCATTTTTCTAAGTCACCTGTATCTACCACATCAAGATGGGCTAATATTCCAAGAGTTTCTTTTCCTTCCCCCATTTCTATTATGAGCACATCATTGTTCTTTGTTGTCTTCGTGGTAAAGCCCTTTGCCTTTGCTAAATTATTGAGAGCTTTAAGGCATGCTATATTCTCTTCAAGGTTGTCTGTAGTGCTTTCATATTTTATCAGCAGGGAAAGATCTTTAAGCATCTCATCCTTTTTTGATTCTATAAACTTGTCAACTATTTGTTTCATCCTTATGCCTTTTCACAGTAATCCATTATTATTTCTGTGTAAATCCTCGCCGCTTCTGTAAGGTCCTTTACTTTTATGGACTCGTCTTTAGAGTGGGCAAGCCTTAAGTCTCCGGGCCCCATTATTATACATTTTGTATTTGTATATGCTGCTATGGTGCCGGCATCGCTCCATGCAGGAAATACTGTTTCTTCCGTGTTTTTATTTTTCCCGGTTAATGCTTCCTTAGCTGCTTTAACAATTGGATCATCTTTATCTGTAAAGAAAGGTTTATGGCTTAAAAGATTGTCCTCTGTAAACATATCAGATAGGTCAGCATTAAATCCAGGGACTTCAAGTTTTAAATCATTAATGATTTGATTCAGCTCTTCATATACCTGCTCTCTTGCTTCTATAGGTATCCATCTTCTGTCTATTTCTATAATGCATTCACCGGGGACGGTGCTGGGTTGATCTCCTCCTGTTATCTTCCCTATATTAATTGTGGGCTGTCCCAGGATTTCATGGTGTCTTTCTTTAAGCTTTGGTACATATTCATCATAGATTCTTTCTATGAATTTGGATGCCATCTCAATGGCATTTATTCCCTCATCCATTCTGCCGCCGTGAACCTTTTTCCCTGTCACCTTTACCTTTATCCATTCAAGTCCTTTATGGCCCACTGCAATTTTCATATCAGTAGGCTCCCCTATAATTGCGCCGTCTGTAAAGGGCCCGTTCTTAACCAGATGCTCAGCTCCTTTTCCTTTTTCTTCTTCATCTATAACGCCTGTGAAGAACACATCGCCTTTTAGTGATATGCCTGACCGCTTAAGGGCTATAAGGCTTAAAAGCATGGCGCTTACAGGGCCCTTCATGTCACAAGCTCCTCTGCCATAAAGCACCCCATCTTTTAAAACAGGTGTAAAAGGATTCTCCATATCGTAGGGTGGCACCGTGTCAAGGTGGCCTGAAAGCATAAGGCTCTTTCCTCCTCCTTCGCCTTTTAGGTATGCTGTTACGTTAAATCTGCCCTTTAGAACCTCTTTTAATTCTACAGGGATGTTCTCTTCTTTTAGGAGATTGTATATATATTCTGCCACTCTTTTTTCTTGGTTTTCAG
>JAAZGD010000078.1 GCA_012511395.1 Clostridiales bacterium | reverse complement strand
GCCTTATAACGGTAGCCCGTTTCTTCTCCCCCTTCATCATGATGCCTTCCATAACTGCTTGGCCGCCAATTTTAGTGGGACAAGAGCCTTTTACAAATATCTTTTTATAATCCATTATTTTCCTTTACAGTAACGACTTTTTAATTACCTCAATGAAAGCCTTATTATTCTTAGTAGTAACAAGAGTATCAATAATGCTTTCTGTTACATCTTGAGTATCTCTATTTGATAAAGCCTTTCTCATGGCCCAGACAGCTTCCAGCTCATCTTGAGTCATAAGTAAATCTTCCCTTCTGGTGCCCGATTTATTTAAATCCATAGCAGGGAAAATTCTTCTTTCAGAAAGCTTCCTGTCTAAGTGAAGCTCCATGTTACCTGTACCCTTAAACTCCTCGAAAATAACATCATCCATTCTTGAACCTGTCTCAACTAATGCAGTTGCAAGAATAGTAATAGAGCCACCCTCCTCAAGCTTCCTTGCTGCTCCAAAAAACTTCTTGGGCTTATGAAGAGCGCTGGGGTCAATACCTCCGCTTAAGGTTCTACCGGAAGCAGGCACCACTAAGTTATATGCTCTTGCAAGCCTTGTTATGGAATCAAGAAGTATGACCACATCTTTTTTATGCTCAGCTAACCTTTGGGCTCTTGCAAGAACCATTTCAGCTACCTTTACATGGTGCTGAGGTAGCTCATCAAAGGTTGAATAAATAACCTCACTTCTGGTTAAAGACCTTTTCATGTCAGTAACCTCTTCCGGTCTTTCATCTACCAGAAGAACTATGATTTCCACATCCTTATAATTCTTTTCAATGCTGTTGGCAATCTTCTTTAATAAAACAGTTTTACCTGCTTTTGGCGGAGCTACAATTAATCCTCTTTGGCCTTTTCCAATGGGAGCTACTAAATCAATAAGTCTTAAGGAAACATCGCTTTTGCTGTCTTCTAAAGAAAGCCTTTCGTAAGGAAACACAGGTGTCAAAGTATCAAAGTCTCTTCTTTTAGAAGCAACTTGAGGATCTTCACCGTTTACAGCTAAAACATAAAGCAAGGCTCCAAACCTTTCACCTTGATTAGGCTTTCTAGTAATCCCTCTGACCTTGTCCCCTGTCTTTAAACGAAACTTCCTTATTTGAGAAGGAAATACGTAAATATCTTCAGATGAGGTTAAGAAGTTTGAGAACCTTAAAAACCCAAAACCTGCTTCTGCAATGTCTAAGATTCCTTCCGTCTCAGGCCTTTCCCCTTCCTTTTCTGTAACTTCAGCTTCAGGCTCATCAGAAAGATCCACTCCTTCATCCTTTAAAACCTTCTCCAGCTTTTTAACTTCCTCTTCCTTTGGTTCTTTTTCCTTTTCCTTCTTTTCATCCTCATCTTCCACTAATGGATATTCAGTTGTTTCTTCTAAAGGAATTTCCACCGTCTTTTTTGGTCTTGGCATAACAAAACACCTCGGGCCAAAGGTCGCTCCTCTCTATTTAAGCCCATACAATCTACATAAGATTAAAATAAATTATCAAAGTTGAGATATATAGAATTACTGCTCTATGGCGCCGTCAGTAGTCTCTTCTACTTCTGGCTGTAAGGAATACATTTCTGTAATCATTTCTTCAATTCCGGGGCCGTCTGCAATAACGTACCAAGGGGCTCTGTCATATGGAGTGTTAGGCATCATATAAGTAGTCATATCATCACTTTCCATACCCAAAGCTTTCGTGGCTAAAGCAACTACAGTCTTTATATCAAGGTCTGAATCCACAACCTCAATTCCTTTTTTAGCTACCTTCAAAAAGTCTTTTTTGAGAGCCTGCTTAAAGGCAGCCTTAATAAACTCCTGTTGAGCCTTTACTCTTCCTAAGTCACCTTCTCTATAGCCTTTTCTGTATCTTAAGAACTGAACAGCATGGTCCCCATCAAGGACCTGCTCTCCTTTTTTAATGTCTATTACTAAAGGAACAGGCTTATCATAAGGGTCCTTATAATTCATATCCTGCTTTACGTCCATAGGAACACCGCCCATGGCATCAACTACAGCCTTAACACCATCATATTTAATAACCGCATAGTAGTTAATAGGAATATCCATTAAAGTGGCGCTTACCGCTTTAGCCATTCCCACAGGACCGTCTGTGAGCATTACTGAGTTAATCTTATGAGAGCCGGGGTCATAATAGCCTTTTCTATAAAAGTAAGTATCTCTTGGCACGCTTACAACATCTACATGCTTAAGGTCCATATCAAAGCTTACAAGCATTATAGTATCTGCCATATTTTGATTGGTACCAAGCAACAGCACATTTACTCTGTTTGCTTCTGTAAAAGCATCGTAAAATGGATTATCAGGATCAATAAGAGTGTTTAATTCCAGTGAAAGTTTTGGATTATCATCGCCAAAAAGCTGGATATCTCCAACTCCGGAAAGAAGGCTCATGCCTAAGGTGATTATAAGGGTGAAGGCTACAAGAAATAAGAGGAAAGTCTTTAAAAAACTCATCTCTTTTCTTACCTTCTGCTTTTTTCTATCTTTATTCTTTCGGGATTTAACAGGATCCTGTTCTTTGTCTTTTTGATTAACCATACAATCTGCTTTCTGAACCAAATAGAATTATGACAATAGATTATAACACATTGAAATGAATATTTGCAATATCTACAGCCCTCTTGGCATCTTCACCAAAGTAGTCTGCCCCTATCTTTTTTGCATATTCTTCTGTCAAAACGGCTCCTCCTACCATGACCTTGCAGGAGGGCACTTCTTTATGAATTAGGTTTATAGTTTCCTCCATGGCCTTTAAGGATACTGTCATTAAAGCAGACAACCCTAAAAGCTCCGCCTTTTCCTCTTTAACTCTTTCAATAATTATATCCTTATCCACATCTTTTCCTAAATCTATTACTTTAAAATCATAGTTTTCTAAAAGTACTCTTACGATATTTTTACCAATGTCGTGAATATCTCCTTTTACTGTAGCTAATAAAATAGTCCCCTTTTGCTTTCTATCCTCTCTATTTTCTTCCATCTTCTTTTTGATTTCAGAAAAAGCACCTTGAGCGGCTTGAGCAGAAAGCAAAAGCTGAGGAAGAAATATATCTCCTGACTCAAAACCATCTCCCACTATATCTAAAGCAGGCACTATCATAGTCCTTACAACGTCCATAGGCTCAACATCCTTAAGAAGTGTAAAGGCTATCTCCTCCGCTTCCTTCACAAGACCTTTCTTTATTGCATCCATCAAGCCCTCTTTAAAATCCGTATGTACTTCCTTTTTCTCAAAAACAGGCTCCTTTGAGTAGTTTTCTATATAGGAAAGGCTGTTTTCATCTATTGCCTTTAAAACCTTAAAAGCTCTATAGGCTCCCATCATCTCTTCATCAAGAGGATTTATAATTGCTAAATCCAAACCATTTTCTAAAGCCATTACTAAAAAGGTTCTGTTTATTAAGTCTCTATTTGGTAGCCCAAAAGAAATATTTGATACACCTAAAATAGTCTTCATCCCCAGCTCATCCTTTACTCTTCTCATGGCAGTTAAGGTTTCTTGAACCTTATCCTGCTCAGATGAAACTGTTAAAGTAAGGCAATCTATAAATATATCTTCTTTAGGTATGCCATAGCTTTTAGCTCTTTCCATTATCTTTACAGCTATATTAAATCTTTCTTCATGAGTTTTTGGAATACCCTTCTCATCAAGGGTAAGTCCCACCACCATTGCTCCATACTTCTTAACTAAAGGCAGTATTTTATTTAAGGATTCCTCTTTTCCTGTTACTGAGTTCACTATGGCTCTTCCGTTATATGCTCTTAAACCTGCTTCAATTACCATAGGATCTGACGAATCTATTTGAAGGGGAAGATTGGCCACCTTTTGAAGCTCCTTTATGGCTTTTACCATCATCTCCTCTTCATCTATTAAGGGCAGTCCCAGGTTCACATCAAGAATATGGGCTCCTGCTTCATTCTGTCTGATACCTTCCTTTAATATAAAGTCCATATCATTATTTAGTAATGCTTCCTTAAAGTCTCTCTTCCCTGTAGGATTTATTCTCTCTCCTACAACCTTGGGCTCATCAAAGGTGAAAGCGCTAAATCCTGTGGATAAAGCCACAAACCTTTTCTTAAACTCACGAAAAGGACTCATGACATCTACTATTTCTTCCTTAAGAAGCTTTATAAAAGCAGGAGTAGTGCCGCAGCACCCCCCTATAATCCTTACACCGTAGGGAATCATTTTCTTCATAGCCTTACAGAAATCAGAAGGTGACAAAAGGTACTCTCCCGTTTCAGGATCAGGCATCCCTGCATTTGGTTTTACTACAACTGGGACGGATGCAAGCTCACAAAGTTCCATGACAACATCAATCATTTCAAAAGGGCCTAAGGAACAGTTAACACCGAGGCAATCAACGGAAAGCCCTTCAAGAGTTGCTACCATGGAAGGGATGTTCATACCTGTAAATGTCCTCTTGTCCTTTTCAAATGTCATGGTGCATATAACAGGAAGGTCGCAATTTTCCTTAACAGCTAAGATTGCCGCCTTTGCTTCATATAAATCTGACAAGGTTTCTATGACTACCAGATCAGAACCATCTTTTCCGGCTAAGATCATCTCTTTAAAGTAATCATAAGCCTCATCAAAGGTCATGTCACCTGCCGGCTCAATCATTCTCCCTATTGGGCCAAGGCCCAGCGCCACAAGCGTATCTGTGCCGGAAACTGCATCTTTTGCAATCCTTACAGCACTCTTCACAGCCTCATTAACAGTATAGCCGCTGTCTTTTAATTTATAACCGTTTAGATTAAAAGAAGCACAGTAAATAATATCTGCACCTTCATCCACATACATTTTATGAATTTTGTAAATCAGCTCAGGGCTTTCCATCACATGTATTTTATTCATGTCCTGTCCCAAAACCTTAATCATGGTGCCCATGGCACCATCAAGCAAAATAATATCCTTCTTTAATAATTCCCGAAACTTGTCCATAGCTTTCTCCCTGTTAAAGCAGACCCTTTATGCCTTCTGTAATCTTTCTTGCCACATAAGGATTATTCATGGTGTAAAGATGAATTCCTTCTGCGCCTCTTTCTATTAAATCTACCATCTGATCAATTGCGTAAGCTATTCCCGCTTCCCTCAATGCTTCATCATCAAATTCATACTTATGTAAAAGCTTCGTAAGCTTTGCAGGTAAACTGGCTCCTGCAATTGAAACCATTCTTTCAATCATCTTTTTATTGGTGACAGGCATAATACCTGCTTCAATGGGAACTGTCACTCCTAAAGCCCTCGCCTTTTCCTTAAACTCAAAAAACATATGGTTCTCAAAGAACAGCTGACTTACAAGGTGGGTGGCACCCTTCTCAACCTTTTCTCTTAGGTGAAATAGGTCCTCCTCCATGGAAGGTGCCTCGGGATGGCCTTCAGGATAGCAGGCTGCCGATATTCCGAAGTCACCACCTTCCTCTTTAATGAAGGTTATTAAATCTCCGGCATAAAAAAAGTCCTTCTTTCTTTCCACATCAGGAATAATGTCTCCTCTTAAAGCCAGTATATTTTCAATACCCTTATCTTCAAACTCCTTTAAAGCCTCCCTTACATTATCTCTGTCAGAGTTCACACAAGAAAGATGAGCCAGTGACTCAATACCCAACGTGTTCTTAATATATGACGCAATTTTTGCCGTATTTGAACCGGCCAAAACTCCTCCTGCCCCATAAGTTACGCTGATGAAATCAGGCCTTAAATCTCTTAACTCATCCAGAGTCTTATAAATCCCTTCTATGGGATTATCTCTTTTAGGTGGAAATACCTCAAAGGAATACACGATTTTCCCTTTGTCAAAAAGCTTGGAGATCTTCATTTAATCACATCCTTCCTTCGCTGTTCTCAAGTATATCATACTTTTTAAAAACATATATCCATTAAAAAAGGTGAGCTCCTGAGAGCTCACCTCGCTTTATAAACTTTTACAGTTTGAACTTTTTCTTAACTTCAGCCAAAGCTTCGTCAAGGGATTTCATTACATAATCAATGGTGTCATATGTTAATACGGCAGGTGGTTCGATTCTTACAGTCTTGGCATTAACCAATGTACCTGCTACCATTACCTTTCTCTTGAATAAGCCCTTTGTTACTTCATAGCCAACTTCTGCTTCTGGGAATTCCATGGCTATAAGAAGGCCTGCACCTCTGAAGTCCTTAAGAACTGTAGGATACTTTTTCTTAAGATCTCTGAGCTTCTTCATGATATAGTCGCCCTTCTTCTGGCATTCCTTTGGAATGTCATTTTCAAGCATATATCTGATGGTGGAAATAGCTGCAGCACAAGCGAGTGGGTTTCCGCCAAATGTTGGGGAACCAAGAATCCACGGGTTATCAATAAGCTTTTGAACCCACATTTTTGGCCTTGCAATAATTCCTGTAATAGGCATTACTCCACCGCCGAAGGCCTTGCCGAAGGTCATAATATCAGGAACGATTTCCTCGTATTCGCATCTCCACATGTAGCCTGTTCTTCCCATACCGGTCTGAATTTCGTCTACTATGAGAGCAACTCCGTACTTGTCACAAATCTTTCTAACTTCCTTGAAATATCCCTTTGGTGGAAGGATTACTCCTGCTTCACCCTGAACAGCCTCAAGGATAACTCCCGCTACCTTTTCTCCTACTATATGGAGGTTCTTAATTGCTGTTTCAAGAGCTTTAGCATCACCGTATTCAACGTGCTGAACCTGCTGGATCATAGGAAGATAGTCTTCTCTGTATGCACCTTTACCACCCATGGAGATTGCGCCCATGGATTTACCGTGGAATGCACCAACAGATGAAATATACCATCTGCCGCCTGTTGCCAGTCTTGCCAGTTTTAAAGACATTTCAACAGCTTCTGCTCCTCCGTTTGTAAAGAAGCAATACTGCAAATCTCCAGGAGTTATCATTGCAACTAAACTAGCAAGATAACCTCTAAGCGGGTCTACCAGCTCTTGTGAGTGAAGTGCATATCTGTCCAGCTGAGCTTTTACAGTTTTTAAGATTTCCGGGTTTCTGTGTCCACAAGTGTAAATACCAAAGCCTCCCAGGCAGTCAATAAATTGATGACCATGCAGATCCTCAAAATGCTCTTCTGAGTCTGTCCATTCTACGAAAGCAGCATCTGTTGATACTGATTTTCTGTACTCAAGCCATCCCGGATTTACGTGCTTGTTAAAGTTATTGATAGAATCTTTTACTATTCTGTCCTTCTCGGCAGTAGTTAAAGCATCCTTCTCAATATAGGAAACAATTCTCTTAGCTTCCTTCAGCGCTTTGTCCTTATAATTTGCCGCCATTTTTTTAAGACCTCCTTTTACCAGATAAATAATTTACAAAATTTTTTTAATATTCCTACGTATCCATATTCTACCTTCTATAATATATCACCGCAATATAAAGTAACGTTTTTATTTTGAATAAGTATAAGATATCAACTTGGTAATAACTTTTTCGCAAGGTTGTACCGTTTATGTTAAAATATTGTTATGAAAAATATTAAGTATCTCCTATACGGTTTTATTATCGGCATAGCAAATGCCATCCCCGGAGTATCAGGGGGTACCATGGCAGTGATTTTAAATATTTATGACAGAGTCCTCCTTTCCCTTTCTCCGAAGAAAATTAAGGAGGACCCCGCCTTTCTTTCTTTGCTTTTTTCAGGAATCCTTCTTGGTCTTTATGGTATGAGCAATATCATGGTATTTCTTTTTAAGGAGCAAAGCGGACTGTTGTCCTTCTGTTTCTTCGGCATTATTTTAGGAAGCATACCGGTAATCTATAAAAGATCAAAGGATGGAGAAAAGAAAACTACTCATTACCTTCTCTTCCTATGTTCTTTAATCTTTATGACCTCCATATCCTTACTGCCTGTCCTTGCTTCAAAAAACACCGCTGTTTTAATGGCCTTTGAACAGGGGTCCACCCTTTATCTTTGGCTTTTCATAGCCTCCACCTTAGCCATGATAGCCATGATTCTGCCCGGAATCAGCGGTTCCCTTATTCTTCTTATTTTAGGAGTTTATGACACTGCCATGGAAGCTGTAAGCTCTCTTGACATAGCTCTACTTCTCCCCCTCTTAATGGGCGTTCTCTTAGGAGGTTTTCTGGGAATAAATACAATAAAGGCCCTATTGATCAATTATCATAAGGCCTTTTACTTTATCGTATTGGGGCTTGTTACAGGTTCCCTTCCCGGTCTTTATCCTGAAATGAAAAGTGTAATGTTTTCGCCCTTCTCCTATATTCTTTTAATCATATTTTTCATAATCACATACAAGTTTTCAAAATCCTACTGAGTGTAATTATCAAAGTATCCTTGTATAAACACAAAGGGCGTACCCTTATCTCCTGAGCCTGATGTAAGGTCACATAGAGAACCGATTAAATCTGTCATGTTTCTAGGCGTAGTCCCAAGAGAAATCCCTTCATCTTTTTTCTCTTCCTTGTTCATAATGTATTCTGAGATTGCTTTTTTTAGTTCCTTCCCTGACAGATTTTTAAAATCATTGTCGGCTAAATACTTAAGCTTCACCTCAGAAGGCGTTCCTATTAACCCCTTTGTAAATCCCGGAGACACAACAGGGTCGGCAAGCTCCCAGATCTTTTCCACAGGGTCTCTAAAGGCTCCGTCTCCATAAACCATAACCTCCACAAGCTTGCCCGTCTTCTTTAACAGCTCTTCCTGAACCTGCTCAACAAAAATATTTGAATCCCTTGGAAAGAGCTTCACAGATTCCTCAGTTGCTTTATTTGAGCCTAAAAGTCCATACTCTCTGTTAAACCCTGATTCATCCACTGATTGCGAAAGAATCTCATCAAGGCCCACAACCAAACTTGAGTCATCTTCCATAAGCAACCTTTTTGTCCTGTTTCTCGAATGAATGTCACAGACTAAAACATTGCTTGTATATTCCAATATAGTCTTAGGGTTATTGGAAAAGACTATTTCACATTCCGCACCCTCTTCTTTTACTATTCTCTCGTAATAGGATACGTAATCTACTCCTGTAAAGGCGTGCTTACCCTTTCCAAAGAGCTTTGTGAACTCATCCTTCGTCAACACATCGGAACAAGGATTTATGCCCTTAAGATCAAGTGTATCAAGATCTACAAGATGGTTTCCCACCTCATCGGAAGGATAATTCAAAAGCATTACCACCTTTTTGGCACCCCTTGCAATTCCTCTTAAGCATACACCAAACCTGTTTCTGGAAAATATGGGAAACACAACACCTATAATATCTCCCCCAAGCTTTGTTTTAACATCCTTGCCTATCTGGTGAATGGTGGCATAGTTTCCTTGGGCTCTTGCAAGAACAGCTTCTGTTATACATAAAATGTCTCTGTTTTCAATTTTAATATCCTCTGAATCGCAGGCCTTTAAAAGCGTATCCACGGCGATTCTAACAAGGTCATCTCCTTGTCTTATGATGGGCCCTCTTAAACCTCTTACTACCGTTCCGAGAAGCCTTTCTTTTTTCCTGGGTCTCATTTTAAGATAATCCTTCCTTAAAAGATCCTTTTATATAACAAAACAGGCAATAGGATTATACCACCTTAAAATTGCCTGTGCAAATCAGAGATACTTATATTATTATGCTCCTTGCAGCAAGATCTTTTGCTTCTCCCGGCCTGTGAGTTACGAGAAGAACTCCTCTGTTTTTTATGTAGTCCGTAAAGCAACAGCTGATTATTTTTTCTCTAAGCTCCTCATCCAAACCTTTAAAGGGTTCATCCAGCAACAGAATTTCAGCAGGATAAAGAAATGCTCTTGCCATGGCCACCCTTCGTCTCATGCCTCCTGAAAGCTGTGAAGGCAATTTGTTCATATCAGGTTCAAGGCCCATGTCCTTAATAATCTTCCTGATTCTCATGTTGGCTTCTTCAAAGTCCATGGTATTCTTAAGCACTAAAGCAATGTTATCATAAATATTCAACCATGGCAGAAGCCTGTCCTCCTGAAACAGATAGGAAACCTTTTCATAAGGGCGCTTAACCTCTCCCATGTCCGGTTTTTCAAGACCTGCTATGAGTCTCAAAATTGTAGTTTTGCCCTTACCTGAAGGTCCCATCAAAGCCGTCACCTGGTCTTTATGGACTACAAGGGAAAAGTCTTCCAGCACTTTTTGGCCGTCAAAGCTTTTATAGACATCTGACAAGGCCACATCTTCCTGATATCCTTTGAAAAAAGTGTAGGCACAATCCTTTTTATCTGTTTCCACATTCTTGAATACTTCCTTTTTAAATACCTTTGTTCCACCATATGACTTTTCATCAAGAAAGGAGATAAGACGAACCACCAATTTTTCAAAGAAATAAGAAAACAGCACTATGGCAATAATCCAGGAAAAAAGCTCATCAGTTTCAAAATATACTTTTGCATTTAGAAGATTGTAGCCCATAGAATGGGTAGGAACGGAAAGGACTTCTGCAGCCACCACAGATTTCCAGCTTAGGCCTGCTATTATTACTAAGGATGCTTTAATCTCCGGTGCTATGGAAGGAAGAAAAATAAATCTCATTATATCTCTTCTCTCTATTTCATAAACCTGAGCCATCTCCAGATACTCTTTTTTAACATTGTCAAGGCCTGACAAAATGTTTATATACACAATGGGAAAGCACATCATGAAACAGACAAAAACAGGCACCTGATTAGCCGTCAAAAGCAAAAGGGCATAAATGATTATGGCCATGACAGAGGTGGATTTAAGGAAATTTACAGCAGGGCTCAAAAGGCTCCTCATAAACGAATATCTCTTTGAAAGAAGGGCAAAGCCACCGCCCAACACAAAGGAGATAATCATCCCCATGATGCACCTGTAAATAGTGTAAGCTGCATCCTTGTAGAATTCTTTAGTCCCTATAAGCTCAAAGAGTTTTACTATTACATCGTAAGGGTCAGGCAGAATCAGGGGCAGGTTAACAATCCATGCCCCTATCTGCCAAAGGATGAGCCAGAACAGCACAACCCCTGCTTTTTTTATGCTTATGAACGTATCGTCTTTAATCTTCTTCATAACATGTTTTTAGTAGGGATTCCTATCCTTGTTTCTTGAGAATTATTTAAAATACAAACCGTCATCAGGAAGCTTTCCGCCTACTGATAAAGGATTCATTTCATGAAGTACGGCAAAAAATGCTTTCAGCATTTGCTCTGAATCCTCCCCATCCCTGTAGAACACGATATTGGAGCCGGGAATGGATTTTTCTGCTACCACAGGGTCCTGAATAAAGCCCCATTCAGCAATCTTTTCCCCTGCCTCTTTAGGATTATCATTTACAAAATTAACGCTGTCTTCATAGTCCTTTAAAAAGGTTTCAAGGTCTGCACCTCTTTCTTCCACAAAAGATTTCTGGCACACAAGAACTCCCATGGGAAGATCAAGTCCGGTTGCCTCCTGCCATAGATTATTTATATCAAGTGCAACTTTTGCATTTTCATTCTTTGAAGTTACTACTGTAACGAAGGGCTCAGGTAATAATGCAACGCTTCCTTCCTTAGCCATAAAGGTTGAAGCCACATCAGCGTGATTTGAAAGCCACTCAATCTTCACACCGGTAACACCGTTTTCTTCCAATATTTTATCCAGGATGTACTCAGGAGATCCTCCCTTTCCGCTTCCGTAAACAGTTTTACCCGCTAAATCAGAAACATCCTTTATTTCATCTGTTCCATTTTCCAGAATATACAAGACTCCCAAGGTCTCCACTGTTATAGATACTATCTGTCCTTCAGTTTTGTTGTACAGAACTGCTGCCATATTGGAAGGAAGACAAGCCATGTCCACCTCCCCCGTTATGACTTTACCTGCAATCTCATCAGGAGCCTGGTACGTAGTAATCTCGTATTTGTCTGTCATCTCCATAAGATTGACCATGCCCATGCCTGTAGGACCGTTCAATGCTGCAATCTTAATAGGTGTAGTTATAACATTTTCAGGACTTTCCGGGGCGCAGCCTGCAAACATTGACAGCACCAGCATCATCACGAGCAAAATCCCTAAGCTTCTCATCTTTACGTTCTTCATTAATAATCCCTTCTTTCTATGGTTCTGTAAATTGTTTTGGTGCTGACGCCCTTCAAGGCACCAAGTTTACCGGATAAGGCACTTATTGCATCCTGTGGCGCATCCAACACCACACTGATTATATTGAGCTCCTTTTTATCATAAGGAATCCCCATCCTGCCGATAATGTGCTTCCTGTATTCTGAAAGCAGGCTGTTCACCTTATCGATAGAATCTTCGCTCTCCAGTATTATGCCTATCAATGCCACTCTGTCTTCCATAAAAAAACCTCCCTGTTTCAAGGAAGGCACGAAAAATCAAAGATAATCTTTGTTGCCTTCCCCCTCAGTAAAACCTTCGGGCCTCAGTACATCTACAAATTAACATTTTTTTAACAATGTGGCAAGGGGTTTTGATAAAATATTCACATTTTTTTATTATTATTTTTTCACCGTTTTAGATAAATCTTCCACTTTTATCACCCTTTCTTATGGTATTCCCCTCCTCTTCGTGCCATAATATAGCCATGGAAATCTATATTGTTCATGCATTTACAGACAAGGTTTTTGGAGGTAATCCTGCAGGCGTAGTGCTTCTTTCCCATGAGGAAGCCTTTCCTGAAACTAACGTATGCATAAAAATTGCGGCAGAATTACGATGCTCAGAAACTGTCTTCATAAAAAAAGAGGAACACTTCACTTTAAGATACTTCACCCCCACCGATGAAGTACCTCTTTGCGGTCATGCCACCATTGCCGCCTCCCATATCCTTTTAAAGAAACACCCTTCTTTAAACAACACCACCTTCCTTATAGATACTCTTTCAGGCCTTCTTCCCATAACCATAGAAGACAGCTTCATATGGATGACTATGGGAAAACCTGAAATAAGGGATTTTGTCTTTTCAAAGTCTTTGGAGAATGACCTCTACAAAATCATGGGAATAAAAAATCCCGACCTTCCTCTAAAACCTAAAATCGTATCTACAGGGTTGGCTGATATTATCCTGCCTGTTAAGGATGTTAATGAGATCACGCCCGATTACCATAAGCTGTCCCGTTTTTCAAAAGATCTTGATGTAGTGGGCGTTCACGCCTTTTCCCAAGGAGAAGGAGAAGTCACCTGCCACACCAGAAACTTTGCCCCTCTTTATGGAATCCCCGAAGAAGCAGCCACAGGGACAGCAAGCGGTGCTTTAACATACTACTTGTATGACCAAGGCCTTATAGAGAAAAACAGCTCCTGCCTCTTCCTTCAAGGCGAGGCCATGAACAGACCGTCTTTAATAAAGACCAGAATTAAAAATGAAGATGCTATAACTATTGAAACGGGAGGCAAAGCCGTTGTTTTTCAGGAAGGCAAACTCAATCTTTAAAAAAGCAATATCCAAAATTGCAGAAAATATATCATCTCATCCCGGGATCTATATTTCCTGTTTTCTTTTAATTATAGCCATAGCTTTTTATCTGCCTTCCCTGTCAAAGGAAGAAAAACAAAGAGATGTGCTCTCTTCTCTTGCTGTTGAAAAAAGCAACCTGGAGGAAGCTATAGATTCTCTTTCAAAGGAAAAAGACAAGCTTAAAAGCAATATAGATGTTTACGGTGAAGAGGCAGAATTCTGGAGGGAAAAGGCAGATGGACTTGAAAACTATATAGTGGAGGAGAATGAGAATGAGTGAACATATAAAGCAATTCAGTAAATTCATACCTCTTCTCATAGTAGTTTTAGCCATAACCATTTTCTTCATGGCTCTTGTTTCCTATGCAGGCATTTCACCTCTGTCAGATGAAGCCTTCTGCTTACGAAATGATATAAGCGGATTATTCATAGAAAAGGAAGCTTTAGAAAATGACCTTCTTGAGCTACGCTCCATAGCATCTGATCCTCAAAAGGAAAAAGAACGATACTTTGAAAATGCTATGACTATTGAGAGCCAAATCAAAGAAGGCATAAGCCCCTATAAAGCCGCCTACTTAACCTTCGATGACGGCCCCTTTAACCTCACCTACGAATACTTAAGGGTTTTAAAGGAGCATAACACCCTTGCCACCTTCTTCGTACTAGGGAAAACAGATTACCTTCCCGTATATGAAGCCATAATAAAGGATGGCCATACTTTAGGAAACCACACCTACAGCCACCTTATAAGAAAGGGCCTTTACTATTCACCTGAAAGCTTTATTAAGGATGTTCTAAAGCTGGATGCCTTTATTAAAGAAAACTTTAATTATGAAATGACGGTCTTTAGATTCCCGGGAGGAAGCTCATCTTCCGGTAAGATGAAGGATAAATGTATAAACCTCCTTCATGAAAACAACTACAACTATGTGGACTGGAACAGCCTTACAAGAGATGCGGAAATAAGAGGGCTCACGTTGGAGCAGGCCTATAACTACGTAATGCCAAGAGCCTTAACAAAGGATTTTTCAGTTCTTTTGATGCATGACTTTAACTCAGCATCCTTAGGTGCACTTCCTACTATTATAGAAACCTTAGAAGAAAATAATTACGTAATCCTGCCTCTCTTTAAAGAAAGTCTGGCAGTCCACTAAATATATCCATTATTTACAAGAAAAGTATTTAGGGTTTTTTCAGCCCATAAAATTGTATTTGCGTAAGAAGGCGTGTAACCTCCTTGATTTTCTTTAGGTATACCCATCTGATAAGCGCTTAATGCCCTTATTTCATCACCCTTATACCCATCCATCAGCTGAGCGTAATACTTAGCTCCAAAGCTTATGTTCTTCTGAGGGTTCAATAAATCCTCTCTTGAAAGGCCGTAGCCTTCTCCCGTCTTTACAAGTATCTGCATCATCCCTAAAGCTCCTGCTCTGCTTTCTATATCATTTCTGAATCTAGATTCGCATTGGGAGATAGCCATTAGCCTTTCCACAGGAATATTATTCTCCATGGCAGCATTCTTAAAGTAGAAGGTATACTCTTGAGATTTATTAAGACCTATATCAGGATTCCTATACCTTATATAAGCTGATAAGCCTTCATTAAACTTCATCTCCTCTTCATCTATAAATGAAGAAGCTAAAACATCCTCTACCGTACTTATGAGAAGCCCCAAATTCCTCTCACTTATAACATCCCATTTAAAAATATCAGACTCCATAAAAACCTTAACAGGAAGATACAAAACCCCCTCTTCATCCTCTAACACAGGAAACCCCAACATATCAAGCTTAGAGGCTTCATCCTTATCAAAGTCAGCCTTCCTTGTGGCAGGCTCACCTAAAATATAATAGACATCATCCTTCTTTTTAATGTCGCTAGTCACATAGACCTTCATGTCATAGCGTACATGAACCTTGGGATTATCTCCTTCATTCTTCAATATGTCTTCTGAAAGCCCCTCCCTTTCAGGTTCAATTTTAGAAATAAGAATCCCATCTCCATCTTCATGATAAAGGTACAGGAATCCCATAATCTCACCTACACCTTTAGTAACCGGCAAATAAGTAGATTCCATATAAAGAAAAAAGGGATGGGAAAGATGAGTGTTATAAAGCTTTTGTCCGTTAATATTAATATCCCTCACATAAAACCTTGTATCCACATTTTCCTGATTAGGCAAAGGTTTAATATCTGAAGTGGAGAACATCACAACCACTAAAATAAAAAGCAGTATAAATAATAGGCGAAGAGTTAAAGCCCCTGCCCCTATAATGTACTTTTTTCTGTAACCTTTAACTTTCTCAATAATTTTCATGTCCATGGCTTGAATTATACAAAAATAAGGCACAATTGTACATAAGAGGTGGTATACTTGTTTTCGTGATTAACTTTGATAGCGAAATAAAAATCTTCGGAAGAAGCATACAAAAAGACTTTTTCATTTTCCTGGTAATCAGTATCCTCATAGGCACTGTAATGGCTGTAGAAGCCTCATCCTTAAACAACAGGCTCTATGATGACTTTCACTTCACCGTTATGCAAAGAGCCATGCTGGAAACACCAAGAGAGCTTCCCGGCCTTTTAAGCGTAGTCTTAATAGGCATGATGAACTCTTTAGGAGATATTAAAATGGCAGCAGTGGCAAACCTTATAGGAGGTGTGGGACTCCTCCTCTTTGGCATGGTGCCCAACCACTTCTCCCTTGTGCTCTTAACCCTTGTAATCTATTCCACAGGAAATCACGTATACTTACCCTTAACAAACACCATAGCCATGACCTTTGCCAAAGGCGGCAACTTCGGCGAACGGCTGGGCCAGGTTCAAAGCATAGGAAGCCTTTCAATAATTGCATCAGCAGGTGCAATATATCTTCTGTATGCAATTTTCCACGTCTCCTATAAACTGATCTTTGCAGTCGGCGGCTTTTCCATGATATTGGCAGGAGTCCTCTTTCTACTTTTAGATAATGGCGGAACCAGAGGAAAGACTGTTGCGAAAACAAGATTTATAATAAGAAAAGAATTCAGACTCTACTATCTCTTGGCCACAGTAAATGGTGCCAGAAAACAAATAACCATAACCTTCGTCCCTTGGCTTTTAATAGACACCTTCGGAAGGCCTGTAACTACAATTACCGGACTCTTCTTCATAGTCTGTATCTTAAACGTTTTCTTTAAGCCCTGGTTCGGAAGGCTTATTGACCGTCATGGAGAAAGAACTGCCCTAAGGTTTGAAGCCATGGTTATGTTCATTGCCTGTTTAGGCTTTGCTTTCTCAAAGAGGCTTTTACCACCTCACATTGCCCTTTTAAGCGTCTACATATGCTACATCATGGACAAGTTGATGGAGTCAGCCTCCATGGCAAGAGCAACTTATGTGAGAAAGCTTTCAACAGATCTTTCTCACGTAGCAAGAACTCTGGCAACCGGTCAAAGCCTTGACCACATCATATCCATGTTCCTGCCCCTATTTGCAGGCTATATCTGGTATATAAACGGCCAAGACGGATACATTTATGTTTTCTTAGGAGCTTTAGTAATCTCCTTCATAAACTATGTCATAGCAGGAAAATTGCCTGAGAAGTAATATCTCAGGCAATACTTTTTAACCCAATCTTTTCTTTAGTTTTTCAAGCTCCACCCGTAACTCAACTGGTAGACACTTCCCATAACTATCATAATGCTCTTCTATGGATTTAACCTCTTCTCTGAAGCTTTCTTTGTCAACAGTGAGAATCTCCTTCATATCCTCTTCACTTACCTTAAGACCATCTGTATCAATGCCATCCAATGTAGGAAGATACCCTATAGGGGTTTCAACAGCCTTGCCTTTTCCTGATACCCTTTCAAAAATCCATTTAAGCACTCTGCTGTTTTCTCCAAAGCCGGGCCACAGCCATCTCCCATCATCACTCTTTCTAAACCAGTTCACATAGAATATCTTAGGCAGCTTATCCTCAGTAGTCTTTTGCCCTATTAAGAACCAGTGATGAAGATAGTCGCAAACATGGTATCCGATAAAGGGCAACATTGCGAAAGGATCTCTTCTAACCTGTCCGATTTTGTCGGATATGGTGGCTGCCGTTATTTCAGAACCCATAATGGAACCTAAAAATATCCCATGAGTAAAATCAAAGCTCTCAGTTACTAAAGGTATTGTAGTAGGCCTTCTTCCACCTATTAAGATGGCGGAAATCGGCACACCCATAGGATCCTCCCATTCAGGAGCTATTGAAGGACACTGGCCTGCAGGTGCGGTAAATCTTGCATTCGGGTTGGCAGCAGGAGTCTTGGAATCCTTTGTCCAGTCATTCCCCTTCCAGTCTGTTAAATGACTAGGTGCTTCTTTTCCTATACCTTCCCACCACACATCCCTGTCATCAGTTAAAGCCACATTAGTAAATATGGTGTTCTCCTGAATGCTCATCATCGCATTGGGGTTTGATTCCATGGAGGTGCCGGGAGCCACTCCAAAGAACCCCGCTTCAGGGTTAATAGCATAGATCCTACCATCATCTCCAAACTTCATCCATGCTATATCATCCCCTACTGTTTCCACCTTCCACCCCGGAATTGTGGGAACAAGCATGGCCAGGTTAGTCTTTCCGCAAGCTGAAGGAAATGCTCCCGTAATATATTTAACCTCACCCTCAGGGCTTGTAAGCTTGAGAATAAGCATATGC